>DATBMP010000574.1:0-4719 GCA_036554845.1 Pyrinomonadaceae bacterium | reverse complement strand
ATTTTAGATTGACTCGTGTTTTGGCCACCAAAGATTTCAGGTTGGGAAGGGTTGGTTTATTTCCGCCGGTTCGGTTGCAAGGATGCCGAACACTACAAGGAGCGCCGGCATAAATATTACTTTTGAGGCAAAGCCGCGGGGGTAAACCACCCTTCCCAACCTGAAAATTAGGGCACCCGGGTCAACTCTGAATCGGCAATCCGGTAATCGGCGATCATCAATCGTAAATCGATCGCCAATCATCAATCCTGCTTAATCGTCTTCACTGGACCGGCTGGTTTGTCCGGCAAGCGCACCGGAGCTTTCAGCCGCGACATGATCTCGGTGATCGCCCGTTCAAGCTGCGGGTCGCGCCCTTCAATCTCCGACTTAGGATCGTTGTCCACCTCGATGTCCGGATCCACGCCGTAACCTTCGATGATGAATTCACCTTTCGTACTGGCAAATCCCGATTCAGGAACCGAGATCCCGCCGCCATCGATCAATTGACCACGATTGCTGATGCCAACAACGCCTCCCCACGAGCGTTTGCCGATCAATGGTCCAAGTCCGGCTTCACGAAACATCGCGGGAAAGATATCCCCGTCTGACGCAGAGTTGTGATCGAGAATCGCGACCATTGGTCCAATGAAGACTCCATCTGGATAAGTGTTGGCTTCATCAACGGTGCGCGAATAGTTAAGCGCCAGCAGTTTCCGCCTCAATCTCTCAATCAACATTCGCGAAACGTTGCCGCCGCCATTCGCACGGACATCTACAATCATCGCCTCCTTGCGAATCTGCGGGTAGTACCATTTGATGAATTCGCGAATGCCGTTGGCCCCCATATCAGGAATGTGAATGTAACCAACCCGACCGCCGGTGGCTTCCGACACCTTGCGCCGGTTGTTAGTTATCCAATTGAGATAGATCAGGCTTCCTTCGTCCGTTATTGGTCGATACGAGACGATGCGTGCACCTTCGAATGAAGGAGTCTTGTTTACTGTCAGCGATACTGGATCCGTTTTGTGCCGCAGCAATCGATAAGGATCGTCATTAGCCTTCAACTCTTCTCCATCAATCGCCAGCACGTAGTCTCCCACACTTACGTTCACACCAATTTCGGTCAGCGGCGAGCGATAGATGTCCTCCTCGTTCTCTCCTTCGAAAATCCGGGAGATGCGATAACGGCCGGCGGCCCGATCCAACTCGAAACGTGCGCCAGGTAAACCGACACGTGGTCTAGGTGGAATCTGAAAATCGCCGCCTTCCACATACGCATGTTGCACGGTGAGTTCCGAAATCATTTCGCTGATCACGTAGTTTAAGTCCGAACGATGTGCCACATATTGAAGGAGTGGTTTGTACTGCTCGCGTAGTGCAACCCAATCGTAGCCATGCATGTTTGAGACATAGAACCAATCTCGATAGCGACGCCAAACTTCATTGAAGATCTGGTTCCACTCCTCGGCTGGTACACGATCAACATACAGACCGGCAGTTGAAACAGTTTTCCGCGTCCGGTCGCCCTGCGGTGTCGCGTCGTAGAGGTTGTACGCTGGACCCTGGCCCACCAGCACTTTTGAACCATCTTCTGACAATGCATAACCACGCACATCTTCAGCTAGCGTTGTCTCTTTGCGATCCTTGAAAGCAAAGATCTTCAACACCGCTGGCCGATCACCTTGACGGCCGTAATAGAAGGCTGGGCCAACTCCATAGATGAGATGTCCCGCTTTGGCTGACAACCCGCCATAGTTCTCGGCACCGACCGGAACGCGAGCGACTCGCGAATTAATTCCATCAAATTCGATCATCAATGGTTTAGCTGGGTCTGGTTTAGGTTCCGGCGACGCGGCCGGTGAAGCAGCAGGAGTTGCGGGTGATGCGGTCGCTGTTGGCTCTGCCTTAGGCTTGTCAGCCTCGCTCTTTGCCAGTGTTACTTCGTCACTCTCAGGAGGGAAGGGATGCTTTGCATCTTTCCTGAGCGCCATCGCATAAATATAGGAATCGCGATTGGTCGCGTAGTTGAACTCGATCTGCGAGATCTGCGGCGCGAACTCTCGATCGCTCAAAAAGAAAAGATAGCTGCCTTGCGGATCCCACACCGGGTTGAAGGAATTGAACATGTCATTGGTGACACGTTGCACTTTGGCATCGGCTGCATTCCAGATGTAGATCGAAGAAAACCCGTTTCCGTTGGTCGCCATGCTAAAGGCGAGATAATTCCCGCGTGGCGACCATGCGTAGTCACGTATTTGACCACGCGGTGTGTCGGCAACCTCGACCTGTTTTTTATCAGCAAGAGTAACAACAAACAGCTTTCCGTCCTTATCGCTAAAGGCAATGCGTTTGCCGTCAGCAGACCATTCGGGTTGATAACGCATTGCAGCGCCGCCGCGTGTGATCTGTTCGGCCGGCTTCAGACCATCCTGGGCGATGACATAAACCTCTTCTTCTCCGCTAAGGTCTGAAATAAAAGCGATCTGCGATCCATCAGGTGACCAGGAGGGCCATTTGTCGTGCGCGTTGGAAGAGTGCGTCAGGTTTCTCGTGGGCCCCTTTTCGATAGGCGCAGTGAAGATATCGCCGCGAGAAGCAAACAACGCGCGTTCACCTTTCGGGCTCAGTCCCCATGACGAGATGTTACTCGCAGCGGAGACACGCGAAGGGCGGCGCGCAAGTCCTTCATCAGGAACGTTGATTGAGATAGGTGTGCTCTTTCGGCCGCGGGTATCGAAAATCTGTAACTCCCCGTTCATTTCATAGACGATTCGACCTTCGTTGTCTGAACTGGGCCAGCGTACATCCCACAGTTTGCTGGTGGTGAGTTGAGTTGTTTTGCCGCCTGCGGGGCTTACCGAGTAGAGATTGAAATGTCCATCACGATCAGAATTGAAATAGATCGTGTCGCCAATCCACATCGGATCGCGGGATGGTCTCGGTCCTTCAGTGAGTCGTTTGGTCGCGTAGGTCTTCAGATCGAACGTATAGAGGTTATTTGCTTGACCCCCGCCGTAGCGCTTCTCAGAACGAAAGTCTCTTGACTGAGGCGAATAGACCATCTGGGCCGAGTCGGGTGAATAGTCACCCGAACCTGCCGCGGGCATTGGTAATGGCTCAGTTGGTCCACCATCAACCGAAACGGAATAGAGACGAGCGATAGGCAAGCTCCATGAGTCTCTTAACGATCGGAAGAAGACTCGGCGACCATCACGGCTCCATCCATATACCTGATTGTCATAACCCCAACGAGGCGCCAATGGTCCTTTGGCCGGGTAGAAAGTGAGCTGACGTGGAACTCCACCCGTCGACGGCATGACATAAACCTGCTCGTCGCCGTCGTGTTGGCTGGTGAAGGCGATCCACTTTCCATCCGGAGAAAACTTCGCGAAGACTTCGACACCGGGATGGGCCGTTAGCCGGATTGCTGAACCTCCGTTTGCAGGGGCGGTCCACAGATCGCCGCCGTAGGTGAAAACGACCCGGTCACCATGAATGTCAGGGAAGCGAAGCAGCTTGGTCTGTGACTGCACATTGATGGAGACGAAACAGATAGCCACGACCAGCATCATGGCGCGAATGATGAAGTTAATATTTCTTGCGTACACCGGGGCCTCCTAAAATTGATGATTGATGAGTGTCGATTGTCGATTGGTCGTTCTGTTGTTTTCAAGACTGTTTGGAATGGCAATCGTCAATCGACAATCGACAATCGTCAATCCCTTCACTTTCGATTCTTGAATGCATCATAAAGTTCGGTATGACGACTGGTAAGTGGTACATCTCGACCGTCGATGAACAAGCGACGCACGTGTGTGCGTGTCTCCAGAAGATCGCCGTCCGTGATTACCAGGTTCGCCATCTTCCCAACCTCAATCGAACCCATACGATCTGAGACATTCATAATCTGCGCGGGATAGAGTGTTACAGCCTTTAATGCCTCAGTTTTTGGCAGACCAAAAGCCGCTGCCATCCCGGCGTGAAAAGGCAGATTTCGAACAGCCGCGCCGTTGTTGCCAGTAGAGATACAGAACCTGACACCCGCACGCTGCAACTTCGCCGCTGCTTCGTAGAGCGTGTCATAGGGATCGTCTTCACGCAGCGGCAGACTTAGCGTGCCCGTCAGGATCACTGGAACATTCTTCTCTTTCAGAAACGTGGCAATCTTCCAAGCGTCATCCCCTCCGAGAATGATCGGCTTTAGTTTCATCTCTTCAGCGAATCTGATTGCGCCGCGCATTTCACTTTCGCGATCAGCACGAAAGATCACCGGATGCTGGCCACGTATGTAAGGCAGCAGAGCTTCGAGGACGAGATTCTGATCCGGTCGCGGAAGAGACTTGTCCTTTGCATAAGCATCAACGGCTCGACCGTAAGCTTCCGCGTCACGCAGCACTTTGCGAATCTGTTCGACCTGACGCGCTGATGCTGTCAACGCGTCGCTGAGGTTCGCTGTTTGCTGACCTCCACCAAAGTCGCCACCCGGGTTCGCAATGCGTGGATAGTTGATGACGAGTGCGGCGTAGGGCACCACGGCCATTTCCATCGGAGTGGTTCCGACCAGATTGATCAGCGCCGCCTGATCCGAGATCAGTCCGCCAGCTGGAAGCGCGAGCGCACTTGTTACTCCATCAACTCTCGTAACTCCGATATGCGCGCTGTGGGGGTTAATTGCGATGACGGCTTTTGCATTCGGGTTCAGGTCTCCAATTTCAGCGGTATCAACTGTTCCAGAAG
>DATBMP010000472.1:0-5058 GCA_036554845.1 Pyrinomonadaceae bacterium | reverse complement strand
CATCGAACTTTAAGCTTCCGGAAACTGACAGTTTCTTTTTCTTCATTCCCAGGCTGTGCAGCCGCTCGGCATCTTCTTCTGTCTGCATCACTGCCAGCGCAACTGTATTAAGCACACTTTTGAAGAAAGGCTTCACCAGTCGATAACGGCGAAACGACCGTTCTGAAATACGACCGTTGACTAACAACACCGGAACATTTCGACGATTACATTGCCGCATGAATCCCGGCCACAACTCGGTCTCCATCAAGACGACAACCCTGGGATTAACACGCTCGAGTGTTCTTCTGACCGTGAAACCCCAGTCGAAAGGGAAATAGAAGACCCTGGAGGCAACACCGGCGAAAGTCTTGCGCGCCAGGCGTTGGCCGGTCATGGTTATTGTTGAGATAACCAATTGATGGTTGGGAAACTCTTTCTTGAGTGATTGCACCAGTGGTCGGGCGGCCTGCGTTTCCCCCACTGAGACGCAGTGAAGCCAGATCACGGGTTCGGTGTTTTGGGAAAAGGGAAGTATCCCGAGGCGTTCTCTGAATCCCGCCACATATTTACCGTGACGAAGCGCATCGAACAGAAACCGAGGGGAAAGAATCAGAAATCCAAGCGTCAGCAGAAGACTGTACAGGAAATACATGGCAGTGGATGGCTCTAGGTTGTTGGCACCACGTCGTTAGCTTCTACCCCGTCCACCCATCGAAAGTCCTGATTGACCAACCGAAGATTACTTAGCCCGTTCGATGTAACGTCCTTCGGTTGGATCGACGCGGATTCGATCGCCTTCATTGACAAATGGGGGAACTGATATCGTCACTCCATTCTCGAGGGTGGCAGGTTTATTCACGTTAGAAACGGTTGCGCCTTTCATTGTGGGTTCAGTGCGCGTAACAACCAGCTCGAGCGAAGGTGGCAGATCGATTCCGATAGGCGAACCTTCATAAAACTCTGCCTGCAGTTTTAGTCCCGGCGCCAACCACTGCGCCGCATCGCCAAGGTCGTCTTCACTCAAAGCTACTTGCTCAAAGTTTTCAGTGTTCATGAAATGGTGGTGAGAACCGTCGGAATAGAGATATTCCATTTCGTGCTGTTCCAGCGCTGCCCGTTCAACCGTATCGGCGGAACGGAAGCGGTGCTCAAAAGAAGATCCGGTACGAATATTCCGCAGCTTGGTCTGCACCATCGCGCGCAGATTGCCGGGGGTGTGATGTCGGAATTCGATCACTTTGCAGGGTTCGTTCTCAAATAGAATTACCATTCCCCGCCGAATCTGAGTTGCAGGTATAGCCATACTAATCCAATTCTCCGTGAATCAATTTTTATAGAAAAGCTTACGAATTAATCGATGGGTCTCAATGAGGATCTTTCGCCCAGTCGCAAGCGGCGTAGTCTAGCGACCCAAAGATACCTTTGTCCAGCCGACTACTTGGCGTCAACTCATGCAAAAAGGCGGCTTCCCGAAACGATACACAGTCTCGGATTAGCCGCCTTTCCTGAGGAGCCCACCTACCTCGATTGTCTAAACGCCCTTGGGGTGAAAAGGTTCCCGGAAGAATTAGGCGGCGCGGGCACGTGGTACTCGACGTTGCCGGGCAATGCGTTCAAGCCAGCGCTGCGCTTCTTCGTATTGCGGAAAGCGTCGTTCGTCCTGGCGAAACGCGGCGGTGTGGTAGTAGCGACGGCCATTGATGAATCGAGCGGCATGTTTTATGTGCAGCATCTCGTGATAGAGGATGTACTCCACAAACCACTCTGGCACGTCTGGAGAATCGAGGGTTTTACTAATGGTAATGGTGTCGTAAACGCGGTCGTGGTGGCCAAGAATCGTTCGGGTTTTTCGTTTCGACCAGGTGAGTGTGGGTTTTTGCAGTTCACCACGAAAATACTTCCTGTTCAATTTCGCAAACATCTTATCGAGTTCATACGTCTCCCCTTGAGACGATGAGATCACTTTGCGTCCGCGTCTTCGTCGCGCAATGTCAGCCGAACGCATGACTTCCGGGGCAAAGGAGTAGTCTCGATAAACGCGATCGTGAACATCAGGTATTCTCTTTCCCAACAGTCTGGCCACGAGAACAAAAGCCAAAGCCCGCAAGACATCAGGGGGCGCGCCCTTACAAATGTCTGAGAGCCGCACGTAAACACGACCCGATCGCACTCTAATCGTGTGGTGGAGACCGGCGTAGGGATAGAACCGTATCTCAATCGGTGGCACAGTCCGATTTGCACCAAGATGGCGGAAGGCGTCGGTAAAGAATTTCCGTACTTCGTTCATTGTCTGGAAGACTTTCGACTGAACCCGCTCAAGAGATCTGTGGGGATCTCATTCCGACGAGGAAACCTAACGATTGAACTTTTGCCTGGAGGTCCGGGGGACGTGCGCCAGAGTGCAGCCATCTTAAGGAGGTGACTGCTTAGGCGTCAAACGATCCAGAACAGGCCCAAAATTGCTCGGAAAATCGTCGATTTTCACTGTATTCCCGGACCGTCATAGGCTGGCTCGGGAACGGTTGACCCTAAGTCACAGGGAGTCAGCGGTTTAGAAAAAAAGGCAGACGCAGTCCGCTTCCGAGAGCCTCGGGACGATAAGTATTTTGGGGCTCAAGTTTGCAGGCAAATTGATAATTCCTTTATACTGCAGCAGGTCATTGTTGACCCGAACATTGCCTGAGAGAAATTCGCTAAGTACGCTTAATCGTTAGATTTACACCGATGCCCCGTCGCCGCTCAAACCTCCAAACCGCCCCCAGCCAGACTCCTGATTCGCGGGGAGAGGCTGTGCTTGGAGCGATCATCAAGGAACACCTCGCCACTGGTGAGGCGGTGGGGTCAAAAGTCCTCTCTGAACGATTCTTGAATCGACCGGGTTGGAGCTCGGCCACCATCAGAAACGTGATGGGTGAGCTCGAGGAAGCCGGGTTGGTTGAGCAGCCTCACACATCCGCAGGCCGTATCCCGACCGACAAAGGTTACCGCTACTACGTCGATCACATGCTTGGTGAGAAACGTATCTCACGTTCGGATCTTCATGCGATCGATCGTGTCTTTGCCTCCGACGGCTTTGACTCGACCTCGTCTGACAAGATCATGGAGCGGGCTTCTCGCTTGCTGTCAGAGCTTTCTGAGAATGTTGGAATTGTGGTCTCGCCCTCTTTGGCCGATAACCGGTTGAAGCATATTGAGTTTCTTTTGCTCTCTGATAAGCGGATCTTGGTGGTCCTCATCAGCGGCGCAAATAATGTCCATCACAAAGTTATACGTGTTGACGATTTACTCACGCAGGACGAGTTGGACCATACGGCCCGATATCTGAACGCGGAGTTTTCCGGTAAGAGTTTGGTTGCCATTCGCGCAGAGATCCTTGAGCTAATGCGAGAGGAGAAGGCGCTCTACGACAGGCTCTTGCGCAATGCGATCCTGCTTTGCGATATGAGTCTTGAGGGGGAAGAGTCCGGTTCGGGCGAAATCTACATCGATGGGGCCTCAAACTTCCTTGCAAAGCCAGATTTTGTCGACATCGACAGAATGCGAGAGCTGTTTCGCACCTTTGAAGAGAAGTCGAGGTTGATCAAGATCCTCAACGAGTGTGTTTCAAGCGATCGATATGCCAGCTCAGATGAAGTTCACGTTGTTATCGGACGTGAACACCCTACCTCCTCGATGCGCAACTGCGCTCTCATCACCGCTCCTTACAGACTTGGGTCAAACGAAACGATGGGAACGCTTGGCGTTGTAGGCCCAATGAGGATTGAATATTCCCGCGTAATGGCTATGGTAAACTACATGGCGCGGTTGATTGAGCGCCGTCTTAGCGAAGAAGTCCCTCTGTAAATCCTGGCCGTTAGCTTAAGACCCGGACGCACGTTTCAAACTTCAAGGCGATGGCCTCCGACAAAAAAACCAGAAATCAAAATCGCATTCCTATCAAGTTCCTTGATTCGGAGGTGCGCGATGCCGACGCTGTCAGGGACGACGACTCGGCCGATGAGGGTAACCGCAACGAGGATCAAGACCTTTCAGAGTACGAGATGGAATCAAACGACGAACTGAACCTAGAGGAAGAGACGAGTGAGGAGCCCTTTCCCGATGAAGTTCCGCAACCCGTATCATCGGGAGTGGCAGGAACTACAGGCGATCTGGCGGGAGGCGCAGGTGGTCCGGCTGTAGCGGAACTCGTCGCAACACGGGCCGAACTTAAACGCGTTGAATCGGAACTTGCAGAGCTGAGGGATCGTTTGGCACGCAGGCAGGCTGATTTCGAAAACTACCGGAAAAGAGTAGACCGGGAACGCAACGATACGTATAGCAAAGTTGCTGCCGATCTCGCCGCGAAACTTCTGCCGGTGCTGGACAATCTGTCGCGAGCACTTGACGCAGAAGCTTCAGTCGAGAGTAACGAGTCAGATGAATTTCGGCACTTTCTTAGTGGTGTCGATCTGATCCACAAGCAACTCGAAGGCGTTATCGATGCGATGGGTGTCAAACCAATCGCGGCCGTGGGTGAAATCTTTAATCCTCATCTGCACGAAGCTGTAGTGACCGAAGCAACCGACGAATACGAACCAGATACAGTGATGCAGGAGATCGTGCGGGGGTATCGCATGGGTGACAAACTCATCAGACCTTCGTTAGTTAAAGTTGCAACTAAGAAATAGAAAGACGGCATGCCTCTAAGGCGCCGTTGGGCCGACTGAATGGGAAAAGCAATCGGAATCGATCTTGGTACGACGAACTGCTGCGTCGCCGTTTTGGAAGGCGGCGCAGTTCAGATCGTACCTAACAAAGAAGGCGGCAGAACGACACCCAGCGTCGTAGGCTTCACGGATAAAGGTGAACGGCTGGTGGGCCAGATTGCCAAGCGTCAAGCAGTAACAAACGCCGCCAATACCGTGTACGCGGTGAAGCGTCTGATCGGGAGAAAGTTCAGCTCAGCCGAGGTCAATCGTATGCGCGATACCTCTGCGTTTGAGATCATCGACTCTCCCAATGGAGACGCGCGGGTTCGTGTTCAGGGCCGCAGTTATAGTCCACCCGAACTTTCGGGGATCGTCTTGCAACGATTGA
>DATBMP010000471.1:0-6628 GCA_036554845.1 Pyrinomonadaceae bacterium | reverse complement strand
GATCGCTGCGCGTGCAGGACATAGCGTGACTGTTTGGAGTCGTACGGACGAGATTGTTGAGTCGATCAATCATGAGCACGTCAACAAGAAGTATCTGACCGAGACGCGCTTACCAGATGCCGTGCATGCGACAAGCGATATCCACTCAGCAGTTGATGATGCAGACTTTGTGATTCTTGCCACACCTTCTCACGTTACACGAAATGTGTTGACGCGTTTGCTCCCGGCGTGTACCCCCGACATGTTGTTCATCGGTGCCGCGAAAGGGATCGAAGTCACAACAGGCATGCGGATGTCAGAAGTTGTTCACGATGTTTTCGACGGAACGTTTGAGCCTCGGTATGTCTGTATTTCAGGACCATCATTCGCGAAAGAGGTCGTTGTCGGAAATCCCACCGCCATTGTCGCAGCCGGAAACGATTTGGAAGATTGTCGTACCGTCCAGGTGCTACTAGGTGTCGATAATCTGCGGATCTACACGAATGACGATCTAATTGGAGTTGAGTTAGGCGGCGCAGTGAAGAACGTCATGGCTATCGCAGCAGGTATGGTTACTGGTTTAGGTTACGGTTCAAATAGTCTCGCTGCTTTAATCACGAGAGGATTGGCTGAGATGACTCGGCTTGCTTTGCGAATGGGCGCCCGGATGGAGACCTTGATGGGTTTGGCTGGTTTAGGAGATCTCGTGCTGACGTCCACTGGCTCACTCTCGCGCAATCGTTATGTGGGTGAAGAGTTGGGCAAGGGTCGCAGCCTTAGTGAAATCTCCGCCACGATGAGCGAGACTGCTGAAGGAGTAAAAACTACTGAGGCTGTCTGGCGACTCGCTCAACAACTCGAGGTCGACACTCCCATCACCGCCGAGGTCCATGCCGTCCTCTATGGCAACAAGTCCCCGCGTGATGCAGTTTCGGAATTAATGACTCGGCCGCTTCGAGAGGAGTTCCAGAAGTAAGAAGTTCTATGAGTGCTAAGGAAGAGAAAGTGCTGGCATCAAATCGGGCAGCGTTTCACGAATACCACATTTCGGACAAATACGAAGCTGGTATCGCGTTGACGGGCACCGAGGTTAAGAGTGTGATGGCAGGGCGAATACAGCTAAAAGAATCATATGTTGCTGTCCGCGACGACGAAGCATGGTTGTTTAATGCGCACATTTCGCCTTATTCTCATGGCAATCGTGAGAACCACGATCCGCTCCGCACGCGCAAGCTGCTACTCCATAGACGTGAAATAGATCGCCTGGATGAAAGCGCTGTGAAACAGGGGATGACTCTGGTGGCAACGCGTGTCTATCTAAAGTCTGGAAAAATCAAAATCGAAGTCGGCGTCGCTCGTGGCAAAAAACTGTATGACAAGCGAGAGACTGAACTGCGTCGAACAGTCGAACGCGAAACCAGAGCTCAACTCAAAGAACGCAATAGATGATGACTCTATCATTGAGGAGATCAAATTCGAATGGAAATAGAAGGCACATCGCTACCCTTCCAAAGCATTGATGTCGAAGCCTTGGCGGTTGCGGTTTTCAAAGGTGAGAAACCCGACAGTGGTTTTCTGAAGCAGCTTGATGACCTGACCGGTGGGTTAATGAAGTCCGTGTTTGATGCTGAGGAATTGGCAGGCAAGGAAGGCGAATCAGTTTTTCTTCATCTGCTGGATGGTAACAACATCAGGGCTCAACGGCTCTTGTTAATCGGCGTGGGGGAGCAGTCGGAATATGACTCTGCCAAGGTGTTCCAATTTGCAGGAACTGCCGCCAGGTCATTGCGAAGTAAGAAAAGCAAATCAATCGCTGCCGTTCCACGTGCAACGGGCGATTCGGCGACGGTCGCTTCAAACGTTGTCCAAGGTGTCATTTTTGGTCTTTTTGAACCTGATAAATACCGCACCGCTGAGAAGGAGAAGCGCGACATTTCTCGTTTGGTAGTCTCGATTGAAGGCGCAGCAGATGGTGATTTGAGTCGCGGAGTCGAACGAGGAAGAATCATTGGCGAGTCGGTCAATTTCACACGCGACCTGGCAAACGAACCAGGCGGTTACATGACTCCCACGAACATGGCCGAACGTGCGGAGGAGATCGCCAAAGAGTTCGGACTGACGATTGACGTACTTGATAAGGATCGGATGGAACAGGAGGGAATGGGTTCGCTTCTGTGTGTGGCACGCGGATCGGAGGAACCTCCGAAGTTAATTGTTCTGAAATACACGCCGGCCGGAAGTACGAAGAGCGGTGAAGGATTGTTGGCTTTCGTGGGAAAGGGAATCACATTCGACTCTGGCGGTATCTCGTTGAAACCTGGCGAGAACATGGAGTTGATGAAGTACGACATGACAGGTGGCGCTACGGTAATGGGAGCGATGCGCGCGCTGGCCCAACTCAAGCCGTCAATCCCTGTTCTGGGCGTAGTCCCTTGTGCTGAAAACCTACCCTCGGGTCGGGCAACAAAGCCCGGAGATGTGGTCCGTGCGATGACCGGTAAAACCATCGAAGTCATTAACACTGATGCAGAGGGTCGACTGATTCTTGCTGATGCAATTGCCTATTCAAAGAAACTTGGCGCGACGCGGATTGTCGATATGGCAACGCTCACCGGCGCTGTCTCGATCGCACTTGGTGACGTAAACACCGCGGTGCTCGGGACGGATCAGGCTTTGATCGATGAAGTGATTGGAGCAGGTAAAGATGTGGGCGAAAAGTTCTGGCAACTGCCTCTGGATAAAGAATATTCGAAGCAGATCAAGTCTGACATTGCGGACATTAAGAACGTTGGGGGACGCAAAGCAGGAACAATCACAGCGGCCGCGTTCTTAAAGGAATTTGCCGATGGCGTAGCTTGGGCACATCTAGATATTGCAGGAACCGCCTGGGGTGATGAGGCAAAACCTTTTCGATCGAAAGGGCCAACGGGGGTAGCTGTTCGAACATTAATTCGAATAGTCGACAGAGCGGCACAGTCCTAACAAGCAAGTGACCAATAGTAGACAAGTCCTGTGCTCGCGAGTAGACAGTTTCACTGGTAAGTTTTCGCGTGACCTGACGTTTTCTGAGGGTTTTAAGCAAGATGGTCACGGCATACTGATTGTTTAGTGACGGGCAACAGCCAGAGGCGCGGCAAGACTTCACGTTAAAAATAGTCCTCGCCCCCCTCGATAGCCGCTTCGGGGTAGCACCCGTCGCCCTCTGGCACTTGAAAAAATCCCACCAACGCAGTCGCTGTAAAGTAACCAAGCGCTCCCAGTCCAGAAAGAGCACCTCCGGCGGATCAGATAGTTCCGAACCTCGCCGGAGGTGCTATAATTTTGCGGGGCTGTAAGGCGCGAACCCCCGCCTTCTCAACTAACAAGCAATTACATAAGGAGTTAGGAGCGCGGTGATTGATTACTACAAAGTTCTAGGTGTCAATCGAAACGCGTCGAGGTCTGATATTAAGTCGGCCTACCGGAAGCTTGCGCGCCTTAAACATCCCGACGTAAACGCCAGTTCCGATTCCGCTGCTCAGGATTTCGCGCTTCTTTCAAAGGCTTACCATATCCTCAGCGATCCGCAGGAACGGGCTTACTACGACGAACAAGTACGACAACGCCACAGCAGTGGTTACTCCATCCTGAATTCGAATAATCCGCATGCTCGCCGTGCGCGAAACCTGGCCGTTCAGGCGCGCTGGGATCGCGTTGTCGACGAAGTACTCGAACATGATCGAAGGGAAAACCGCGAAAGACAACGAGCAGTTTTTACGACTGTTTCCCTCTTCTTATCGACATTCTTTGTGGCGATGATTCGCCCACACTTCTGGGATCTTTTTAACTACGCGGGACGCGCGATCGTACTCACGTTGTTCGTAATTGGTGTCTGGCATTTGGCGACGCGGTTGAGAGAATACTTCGCTCACTACACGTACACTCCGCAGCCGATTCAGTCATCAATCATGCGTGAGGATGAAAAACCAGAGCAGCCCTTTACCCGGTTTTCGGCTTATACGTTCCTGGTTGCGGGTTACACCCTCAGTCTTGGGGTTGGATTGTTAATTGGCTGGCATGCTCAAGACTTCTTCCGGGACCTGCAGCTTCTGTGGCCCAGCAGAGTTGTGCAAACAAACATGCTGTTTCTTTCTTCGACTGCGAAACTGATACCAGACCTTATCGTTTACCCTCCGATTGCGGTACTTATCGTCGACTCGATGCACGCAGTGGCTTCGAAGATCGACTGAGCCCTTCGACGCAAAAATTTGCCGTTCAACGACGGGCTCATGTATATTCCGAGCCCCGGTAAAGTTCTTGTGTCGTCTATTCAGAATTTGAAGCCCTTCGACAGGAGGAGTTCAGGTACAAGGAATGCTACAAAATTCACTCGCCCAAGCATAATCTGCCGACGGCCTTCCTAGCGCTCAGCTAGCCCCTCTTGAGGTGCCGTCAGCTTTGCTGAGATAGGAGTCAGGTCATGGCCAGGCGATTAACCCAACGTCAGTTGCTTGCACTTAAAGTCGATTCACTTACAGACTCTGAAGTCAACGAACTTCTTGATTACATCGCAATCATGGAGTCTATGAGAAAGTCAGTTATGATCCCGGCGGCTTGGGAAGATGATGTGGTCGCTTTGCTCGCCGATGCCCCTGAGAACCGTCGAGCGCGTCAGGCATTCGAATGGGAATCAGTGCGTAGACGAGCAGAACGAAGAGCGTCAATCGGACCAGACGCGCGCGCTTGAAGATGGTTAGCAAAACCTTATTACTCGACACTCGAACACGTCTCAGCGCGTGGTTCTTAGTTTTCCTTGTCTTAGGTGCAGCCAGTTCCGCCCTGGGCCAAACCGGCCTTACACCACTCCAATCGACTATTCAAAAACAACAAGAGCGACTGAGCACTGGCGATGTTGAAGAAAAGCGCGACGCGTTGTTCCGGTTGGCTGCGTTGCGTCATCCGGATGCATCGAGAGTCGCTGCTTCGTCCTTAGCCGATCCTTCGCCGACAGTTCGCGTAGCGGCCGCCATGGCTTTGCATTCGCTACCAGCGGAACAGGCAGCTCAGTTCTTGATTCCCTTATTGAAAGATAAAGTTGAGTTCGTTAGGCAAGAGGTTGCTTATGCACTGGGGAAGACATCAAGCAACTTGGCCGTCGCGCCCTTGTTGGAATTGTTGACTACTGAAAAATTGTCAGGCGTTCGGGCTGCTGCCGTGGTTTCACTTGGCATGCTGGGCGATGAAACTGCTGTGGTACCACTGGCCCAACTGTTGGCTCCTCTCTCAAGCGATTCATCCAGGAAATCCCGATCGAGTGCCGAGAAGAATGAGTTTGTGCTTCGTGCGGCAGCTCGATCCCTCGGACAGATCCGTAGTCGCGCAGCAGTCCCAGCACTGATCGCTGCGCTCGATAACACCGATAATCCCGCAGATGTGCGGCGTGAAGCGGCCATCGCGTTGGGACGCATTGGAGCAACTGAATCAGTCACGGCTCTGCGAAATGTTCTCGCTTCTGATGATCCATACCTTGCCTCAGCGGCATCGGAATCGTTGAAGCGAATCACTTCACAATAAACACATTCACTCTTCAAACTCTTGTTCACGCTTCTCTGCATTGACGATCTTCTTGTTGACAATGCTAATGATTGGTTATAGATTGCGCGCCACCTGACAATCGTAACTTGCTCCCACGCCCAGCAAGGTGCTCCGAATCCCAGAACTAGTTGTTTAAAACTTTCGAAAGGCATGGCTTATTCCCTGTCCAGACGCTGCTAAATCGTTGGTTATTCCTTAGCTTATGGCCAGAACTTGAGAGACGGCACTCACTTTTCTCTCACAGTCGCTTTTGCTGGTCCTGAGATAGTACAAAGGCAAAACCTGAAGCGTTCTTTCAGACTTTGACGAGCAAAGTTCTGATCGTCTTGAAAGATGATCACGTTTGATTCGGTTCGGCCTGCACAGTACTACCAGTCATAACCTGACACAGAATTTCCCCCAAAGTTAGGACCTTCAAGCCAGATCTCTGACTTGGCTTCACACTTGTCAAGGGACTTTTGTATGGACCATAGAATCACGAAAACGCAGCAACTGATGAGAGATAACTTGCATCGTGAACTTTCTCTCGGTGGATTGGCACGGTCAGTGAACCTCTCAGTGTGGCGCTTCAGCCACATCTTCAGATCCGACGTAGGAATGTCTCCGATTCAATATCTAAGATTTCTCAGAATGGAACGAGCAAGGATCCTTCTTGAGACCAGTTTTCTGAGTATCAAGGAGATAGCGCACAACGTTGGTTTGAATGACGAGAGTCATTTCGTTCGCGATTTCAAGAAGACATATGGAACATCGCCGACTCTCTATCGACACTCGCAGGAAGCGCATGCTTCAAAAAAGAGCCTCAGCAACATCCGCCAATGAATAGCAAAAACTGCCAAGCAAGATCTCTTGCTATGGATGTAGTAACTGACTAATCTGTGCACCCATAAAAACAACAGCGCTTTGATTCGTAAGTTCCATTAAGTTTTTTTCACGTAGTAACCGTCACTCACTTTCGGGCAAAGCCCTCGCTCACCAAGCCGATCGACTTTGCCATCTTCCGTGGGATCAGCACCGCCGCTCACTTCAACGCTGCGGTGTTAGGTAAGAAACAACACGGCATTCGTTAGATTGA
>DATBMP010000570.1:0-11700 GCA_036554845.1 Pyrinomonadaceae bacterium | reverse complement strand
CTTACCGAAGACACCTCACTAATTCGCGCACAACTGGAAGCTGAAGGCGATCGTCGCGAAGCTCTCGAAGCCGACCTGGCTGCGCGACTCGCAAGCGATAGTCTGCCGCTTATGAGCAATATCTCAACTGACGAAATCACGCCGGGTTGGGTCTGCTTTTATTACGACGAAACACTCGGACAATACGTCTACGTCGGCATGCGAGATGGAGCTGTAAAAAAAGATGAAGTGAAGTTGGGAGGGTTTTCAGTCGTCGTCTCAGGATTATCCAAAGGTTGCGGTTCTTCCAGAGAGACCGCTCCCTACGCCGAAAACGCCGCCGGCATTCAGCTCGTTATCGCTGAGAGTATTGAGAAGATCTATGGACAGAACTCGCAGAACATCGGACTGCTGACTTCTACCGATCTCGGTCTGGTTGAGCGTATTAGGCGCGGCGAAGAGATTCCCCTGTCAGAATTTACCCGCGGATTAGATCCGATCTCTCGCGACATCGTTGAGAATGGTGGTCTGTTCAACTACAACAAGGCGCGTCTCGCCGGTAAGGTTTCCCCTCCGCCAGTCGAGACCGCAAAGCGACCGATGACGATCGTAGAAAAGATCATCGCGCGTCATGCTTTTGTAAGCGCAGGTCAGATTGGTGTTGCAGCGGTCAAACCAGGCGATGCCTTGTTTGCCGTTGCCGACGTGCGTTTCTCACACGAGTACGTCACACCAATGGCTGAGTCGCTTTTGAAACAAGCGCTCGGGACCGACGCGCGTGTCAGTGAACCTGAATCGGTGTTCGCCTTTCGTGATCACCTGACGTTCCTCGGCCGCGTGATGTCGCCGAAGCATCGTGAGATGGGGTTGCTGGAAAAAGCAGAAGGCCTGGCAACCACGCAGGAGAGTTTTGCTTATCAGCAGGGAATAAGACTCTATGGCGAAAGCCCAGACGGTGGCTCGGAAGCAATCTGTCACAACGCTGTGGTTGAGGATCTCGCATTGCCCGGTCAGGTGGTCATAGGTACTGACTCGCACACTTGCATGGCAGGTGTGCTCGGCTGCTTCGCATTCGGCGTCGGCTCAACGGACATGGCCAACGCCTGGTACACGAAAGACATTCGTATTCGCGTGCCCGAAACGGTCCGCTATGTTTTGAGAGGCACTAAGCGGCGCGACGTGACTGCCAAGGACGTAATGCTCGTGATCCTCGCAAGCGAATACATGAAGTCGAGCAAAGGCATCGGCAAGGTGTTGGAGTTCGCCGGCGCTGATCTCAAGAATTGGCCTATGGACGAGCGGGCCACGCTGACAAACATGTCGGTCGAGGCTGGCGGCACGACCGGGATTATTGAGCCTGATGAAGTCACGCTTGAGTACATCGTACGGACACGCGGTCTGGATGCGGATGAAGTGCGAAAGGGATTTACATTCAGCGATCCGGATGCCGAGTATGCGGCCGTGTTCGAGATCAACCTTGACGAGATCCGTCCAATGGTGGCGACACCTGGCGATCCGCGAAATGGAATTCCGATCGACCAGCTAACAGAAGAGGTTCGAATTGATGCAGCTTACGGTGGTTCGTGTACTGGCGGGAAGATGGCCGACATGGACATGTACGCCGAGGTATTGCGGAACGCCCATGAACAAGGCAAGCGAGTCGCGCCTGGTGTTCATCTTTATCTACAGTTCGGATCGCAGAAGATTAAGCAGTATGCGCGCGAGCGAGGCTACATTGAGATCTTCAATCAGGTGGGCGCGGAGTTGATCGATCCCTCGTGTGGCGCCTGCATCAATGCTGGACCAGGCGCTTCGCCTTCGGCAGAGACGGTGACGGTGAGTGCACAGAATCGAAACTTTCCGGGGCGCAGTGGACCAGGCAAGCTGTATCTCGCGTCACCTTACGTGGTAGCTGCTTCGGCAATTGCGGGGAAAATCGTGGATCCGTCGGAGTACCTGGGGGCGCGTGAGGAAGAGATGGTTTCGTCAGGATGAGGTTGCGGTGGTCGGAGGTCAGAGGTCGAGGTCTGAGGTCGGAGGTCAGTGGTAGGAGGTCCGGAACTGCGCATTGAAGATGCGTACGGCCTTTGGCGCCGTCCGCCAAAGCAAAATCTGTAACCCATGTCGCCGGACTATTTTGTTACCCATGTCTCCGGCCGTTCAGGTCTGAGGTCGAGGTCAGTGGTCGAGGTCTGAGGTCGGGGGTCGGGGGTCAGAAGTCAGAGGTCGGGGGTCAGACGTCAGAGGTCAGCGGTCTGAGTTCTGCGGTCGCAAGTTACGTTGGCGGCGGCTTTGCCGCATCCCTTGCGGTAAGGCTCTGCCTTACCGTCAGCATCCTCTTGCAACCAGGCTGCGCCTAAATGGTCGCATATGCAGGCGTAGCCAAAAAAACAACAACTCGACGGTAAGGCAGAGCCTTACCGCAAGGGATGCGGCAAAGCCGCCGACTAACCTCTGATCAAGGTCGTTGGCCCCAGGTCGGCGGTGGCGGCTCCTTCACATGACGATCAACTGGTCGCTCCTTCAACTGACGCATCGCCTCAGCAACCGCACGTTCTAACTGCGGATCACGACCTGCGATAACATCCTTCGGCCAGTTCTCAACATCGATGTCTGGTCCAACCCCTTCGTTCTCAACCGCCCACTTTCCATCACGCGTAAAAAATCCACCACGCGGCGCGATCATCGAACCGCCATCAACGAACGGCGGCGTATCGGCTGTATGGACCAAGCCTCCCCATGTCCGTTTGCCTACCAGCAATCCGATCTTCCGGCGACGAAACATGTAAGGCATCAGATCGCCACCAGAGCCGGCCATCTCGTTAATGATCATCACCTTTGGTCCCCATATTCCCGCAGCAGGACTTGTGAAGGGGAAACGATCGCCGGCGACGTTGTTGAAGTACCCATCAAAATCGCGCTGCAAGACATCGATGATGTAATCAGCAGCTGAACCACCACCGTTGTATCGCTCGTCAATCACCGCACCTTTCTTGTCTTGTTGTGAGAAGTAGTAGCGATTGAAACTTTGATAACCGGGCTGGCCCGTGTTCGGAAGATACACGTACGCGAGTTGACCATCGGACAGCTTGTCGACCAGACGGCGATTTGCTTCCACCCAGGCGCGGGTCCGCAAACCTTGCTCGTTCGGAACGGGGACCACGGTTACTTGCCGTGCACCCTGCATCGATGGCGTGCTGTTCACGGTCAAAGACGTCTGTCGGTTCGCAGTTCCATCGAGCAAACGATAGATGTTGTCTGGCGCCTTTAACTCGATTCCGTTGATTGCCAGTATGTAATCTCCAACCGAAACATTCGCGCCCGGCGTTGCCAAAGGCGAACGCAGATCAGGATTCCAGCTTTCGTTGTCATAGATCCGCGTCACCTTGTATCGACCGTTCTCGATAACAAAATCCGCACCGAGCAACCCGCCGGGTGATGGTGGCACATCGGGCATATCACCACCGCGAACATAGGAATGACCCACGGCGATTTCGGCTCCCATGTTGTCGAGAAGATAGTTGAGATCCGCGCGATGCATCACGTGGGGTAGCATTTCACCATACATCTGTTTCATGCGCGGCCAATCAGTGCCGTGCATGTTGGTTACGTAAAGGTAGTCTCGTTGAAGTCGCCAACCTTCGTTGAAAATCTGTTTGAACTCCTCCTTCGGATCCAGGTACATCCGCAGGGTTGCATTCAGCCGACCCTGACCGGGTTGCGTTGGCGCGCGCTCAGTATCAATCAGAAACAAGGCTGGTGGGGGAGGAGTGCCACCACCTGCTCCAGGACCACCAAACGGCGTCGGTGTTCGATAAAGCAACTTGCGACCATCAGCACTCACTTTGAACTCCGCAACACTACTCACGAAAGGTGTCACCTTGCGCTCGCTCAAACGATAACGAAGCAGTTCGCTCCCCGGAGGCGGCGCGCCTGGACCACCCTGTCCCTGCATCCCTGGTCTGGTTTCCAGGTAGAACACGGTGCCGTCACTGCCAGAACGGAGTTGCGAATACTGTCGTTCGGGTACACCCGGGACGGCGATAATCCGTTGTGGCAAACCATCGAAGTCGATCTGAACGGCAACGGGAGGTCTGGGACGCCGCGGCGAGGGTGAAGGCTGTTCACCTTGAACAGCGTCAGTTGGAGAAGCGGTCGGGTCTGGTCTTGGGCCTCCACCGGGGCTCGGTGTAGGCGTTGCACTTCCAACACCACGGTCTTCATCACTCTCAGGTAGCAATGGACTCGCTTCAGTCTTCTTCAATACCGCCAGATACAGGCCAAAGGTCGTCTGACGATCATAAGAGGTCATATCCAACCATTGAGAACGCAAACCAAAATCAGTTGAGGCCAGGAACCAGAGATACTTTCCGCTGGCATCCCACGCGGGCCACACTGCGTCAGCGAGTCCGTCGGTCACCTGCTTTGTCTCGCCGGTTTCGACGTTGCTGACGAAGATGGCATGGTAAAGAGATCGCAAACGACTTGCATAAGCAACCCACTTCGAGTCTGGACTCCAAACCGGATTAAGCGTGCGTTGTGGGACCATCCAGGGATCACTCCCCACGACCTTCGCTTGACCGCTGCCAACATCCAGCACCCAAACTTTTAGATTCGTGTCGGTGAAAAGAATCTTCCTGGAATCGGGTGACCAAGAAGGCGTGTAGTATCTCGTCGGCTTATCGAGAGTTATCTCGCGGGGAGGAGTCAGTCCATCGGGCGATTCAATCATCAGTTTGTATTCACCCGATTTGTCGCTGAAGTAGGAGATGAATTTTCCGTCGGGTGACCATGCTGGATCGCGTTCCGCTGAACCGCTCGAGTTTGTAATGTTGCGTACGTCACCTTTCTCGGCAGGAATCGTAAATATTTCGCCACGTGCTTCAACAGCAACGCGTTTTCCTGTTGGTGAAACCACAAGATTGGTCATGCGACTTGTGACGTCGGTCCAATTGGGCATCATCCAGGGGAAGTCTCCCGAGGCGGTGATGTTTACGATCTGAGTGCGACCACTGCCCGGATCGAGTGAGTGAATGTAGCCGGCTTGTTCAAACACCACGGTGCCCGGGCCAGAGCCGAGCGACTTCACATCGAAATCTTTGAATCGAGTTACCTGCGAAAGTTTTCTGGAGTTGGTTTGATACTGCCAGACATTCGCGACACCATCGCGATCGGAAATGAAGTAGACCGTGTCATCAACCCACACCGGATCTACGTCCTTCGAATCGGTCCAGGGCGGCGACACCAGGTCGTATGTCTTCAGATCAACGATCCAGATCGGACGGTTCTGACCACCGCGATAGTTACGGCGCTCCTCGTCCCACGAAGCATTCATGCGATAAGCGATGCGTGTTCCATCCGGAGAGATCTTTCCTTGAAAACCGCGCGGTAACGCCATCGGCTCCTCAACACCGCCGGCAACAGGCACCGTCCAGAACCGGGGCGTCCCACCCGGTGCCACTGTCGCACGCGATGAGGTGAACATGATCGACTTCCCATCCGCTGTCCAACCTTGAACGTTGTCGGTACCGGGATGCCACGTGACGCGACGTGGTTCTCCACCATCGGCAGAGACGACATAAACGTCCTGATTGCCGGCATACTCACCGCTGAAGGCGATCCATTTACCGTCGGGCGAGAAGCGTGGATTGACAGTTTGCCCCTGGAAGCTGGTGAGTCTTTGTGCGTTTCCACCAGCGCGCGGGACGATCCAGATGTTGTTCGCGTAAGCGAAAGCGATGTGGGTGGCGCTGACCGTTGGGGTGCGCAGCAGTCGGGTTTGTCGACTCCCCTGTGCAACGGCGTTGTCGAAGATCGTTAGAGATGTTAAGAGGGCCAGGTAAGCGAAGAGACGTCGGCAGGGCTTCGCCGCAAGCGTACGCGGGAACATGACTTTTCCTCCAGAGAAATTCGATCGGATGGCGAGAGGATTATTAGCACGAAGTAGTGCGGTTGTCAGCTTGAGCGACAGTCAGTACCACCGCGCGGTCGGCTGGATCGTTACAATGCTGATTGCCGACTGATGATTGACGATTGCTGCCTTTCCGGAATCGGCAATTGGCAATCATCAATCGACAATGTAACGATACACTCGCCACCGCGCGGTGGTACTAACTCTCATGTCTCTCTCAAAACCACAGATGCTCGAAATCATGTATGAAGTGACGGATCAGCGTTTCAGCAAATCCTCTTGACAGCAAAGTCTGACGAAAAGTAATCTCCGGCCACCTTACGACCTAGACTGTTTTAGCCGCATCCTCACGCTTACATAAGTTGGGCCATGCGGCTGGCTTCGTAAACATTAACCAAAATCCGAGGCTGAAGAAACGATGTCTCGTCAACTACCTCGCCACTGTTTCGCGGACACCGAAGCAAAGGCCAAACTGTGGGTAGTTCAGGTCGCAAGTAAAAAGCGTCCTCACCCCAACGTAAGGAGTCGTCAGATCGTGACTAACCAAATTGCGGATGCTCTTTGGTACTCACTTTCGAACGGTTGAAGGAATCGATTCCGCTAGCGGCAGAAGGATTGAATTCGTTATCCGTCGCGACGACTCCTTATGTATTTACAGATCAATATTGGGATCTGACAGCGGCCCAACGTCGCAACAACATTCGATCAATTTAAGTAGATCTTACTTCGCCAGAGGAAAGACCGGTTCGATGTCGACTGGGACGTCGCCAAGTTTGTCGAGGGCGTATTTCATCGGCGGTCGAATCGTTCCGTACTTGTCCAACATTGCTTTTGCCTTTTCATAAGACCCTTCAGCCTGCAACGTCATGATCTCGCCCGCCAGCTTGCGCACCGCGTCTTTGATCTTTGTAGGTTCAATTGCGAATGTTCCCGTCTTCTCATCGTAAACAATCGCGCCTTCATCGGTGAGATAGTTGAACTGCACCGCGACGCCCTTGCCATGCGCCTCTGTGATCCCAAAACGAACTGATCGAAAAACGCTTGCGAGAAACGTCGTGTAGAGCGAACGCTCCATCTCTTTCTCGACCGCACCCTTGTCAATCAGATACTGAAGGGCCCACAACCCGGTGATATCGGCCTTGGCCTCTTCAATCGCAGATGAAAGTTCCTTCAGTTGCTTGCGCACCGTTGTTTGTTCTGCTCCCACCGTAATGTTATGTGGGCCAAGACCGTGCATCAGCTCGTGCGCGAGGATGTGAGTAAAGAACGATTCGAACGAAACTGCTGATTGCTGGGCCGGCGCAACCACAACCTTCGATATCGGTATTAAAGTCTTATTGAACTTTGCCTCCTGAACGTTTTTCAGCATCACACGCTTGGAACCCTTCTCTTTGACGACACGTTCGTCGTTAGGAAGGTTGAAGGCGGCAGTCTGCACTCCACTATTTCCTTCACCTGATCCAAAGACATTGTTCACGACGCGAATTGGCGAGGCGGCACCGAGTTTGGGATTGCGGTACTTCGCATCAATTGGAAGATTGTTTTCAAGTTCCTGAAGATACTGACTAAACTTTGCCAATTTGGCTGACTCGGCTTCGTCGCGAAGGGTTATGTAGGCCTCGAACGCTGCTTTGTAGCTGAAAAGCTCGTCTTCATAAGTTTCGTATGGCCCAAACGTCACGTCGATTGGCGCATCCAGATCCATCCAGGCGACATCACTTTCGTAGTAGTCGTCTGACGCGAGCGCCGTTGCACGCGTGGTCAGAAACTTTTTGAGCGATTGGTTCGTCGTTAACTGTGCAGCTTCGTTGAGTAGCTTTGCGGCAGGCACCAGAAAATCAGCATACGCTTTGCTGTAAGGAACGATGGTGAGTTTGCGGTCATCACCGCGACGAATCAACCAGAAAAACCCGGTCGCCTTGCGCCGTTCCTCAGGAGAGAGTGTGGCAACCCAGGCTTCGAACTCCTCCTTCGTCATATCTTCGGGATAGTAGTTTGCTCCCGCAAGTTTCGTCGGCACGCCCTCAATGAATGGTTCCTTATCATCGAGTCGCGACCATGGACCATCGTTAATCAGGAAATAGTGTAGTTGCAGCCGGCCCGCCGAACTCTTGTCAGCTTCGAGTTTTCGTTTCAAAGCTTCGTTGCCACTCCAGACCTGACGCAGGAAAAGTGGATCAAGCAGTTTTGCGGCGGCGATGATCTTTTGCAGTGCCGCACGATCTCCCGCCGAGAGATGAGATGTGTCAGCAGTCAGCACAGTCGGCGAGAATCGCGCTATCTTTTTCTGCAAATCGTTGTCGGCAGTCATCGGTTGTTTTCTTTCCTGCTGGGCGAACATGGAGAGCGCAAGACTTACTAACAAGATCAACGAGTAAAGCTTTGTGCAACTAATCATAGTGATCCTTTGGTTAAACTATTTCAGCTAACGATTCTGCCGACCTTTTAAGATCTTCACAAACGAACCTGAGCGTAGCTCCGCAATTGTTAATCCAGATAACGCAACCGCTTCGTCCTCAGCCATCGCGCCCGAGTTGATTGCTCGTAGAAAATAGTTGAGCAGCCCCTGGCCCGTCGCAGCATCATCAAACACGTCTCCCACGAGTGTTGCTTTGGCAGCTTTCTCAATGAAGTTCTTCAAACGTTCTGAAGCCGCATCCAAACTCTCGAGAAAGAAACTGAACACAGCCGCATAACGCGTGGGTAACTGTGCCGGATGAAGATCCCAGCCTTGATAAAAACCGTTCTCGAGAGAATGTTGAATATGATCGTAATGCAACTTCCAGGCACGATGGACCGTGGCGCGGTTCTCTTCGATCTGTTTTGGCGTCAAGGCTGCGAACCCTTCAACAAAACGATGCGGCGCGACAGGCATGATGTTGGTAGCGCCGTCCGATAACCAGATCCCAGTGCCCGCAAACGAAACCTGCATCATATGTTTAGCAAAGTCACACGCCGGATGCATCATGTGCTGGTGCGCGGCAGTGATATTGCAACTCGCTGTGTAATCGTAAGTGCCAAAGTGGGCAGCGATGCATCGTCCACGGCCCGCAACAAGAAGCAGTGGCAGATTAATTCTCCCTTCAGCATTGATGATCGACTGTGTGGTTTCGATCATCATCTCGAGTTTTAGTGAACCGGTTCTCAGACCTGTCTTACGCTCCAACAATTCAAACAGGTCCACCAGTGCCGTGACCTGTTCAGGCACCGTGATTTTTGGGAGTGTGACAACGAAATTATTTGGCATCTTGCCACCGGATGCTTCGAGAAGAGTGGTGATGAAAATGTCTAACGTGCGCATACTGCGACGGCGAAGTTCTTCGGAAAAAGGTTTGATGCGAATTCCAATGAATGGTGGCAGAGACTTGTCCTTGATCCCTCTGGCAACTTCGAGCGCCGCCGTCTCAGCATGACCGTCTTCCTCTGCGTCAGGTCGATTACCGTATCCATCCTCAAAGTCGATTCTGAAATCTTCGACTGGCTCTCGTTCCAGTTTGTCGACGACTCGCGTGTAGATTGCATGTGCCATCCATGTGGCTCGGTCTTCGCGACGAATGCGCTCGGGATCGGTCTCGAGGCCGGGAACGAGATCGGGGGCCTCGTCTAATGATTCGGGAAACTTTTCTGATCCCAAAAGGCCGATTGCTCTTGCGAACACCAGAAAGTCGGGCGCGAACTGGTCCAATGATCGGCGTCCGAGTTCACCAAGACGTACTGCCGTATCTGATTTGAAAAGGTGCGCGCCGCCATAAACGGTGTGCACCGGTTGGCGGGTGCCCGTTTCGCCCGGATACGTTTTCGCGAACGCGTTGTTCGCCTTCTTTAGTGACGCTGAGACGTCGTTGAGAGAATCTTCTGACAGAGAAGTTTTCATGGGTCCATTTATATTTCAGAATTTAAAGGGATGAAGTGACTTTATTACAGCCGGACCGAAAGTAGAAGACGAGCGACGATTTGACGACTTGGCTCAGGAGTAGTAAGTCCGGACAAGTCAGGGGTCAGAAGTCAGGGGTCAGATTCAAGTTGACTAACGGTGACCCGCCGGCTTACCGCAAGGGTGCGGCAGAGCCGTACGCAAAAGACTTTCTGTTGCAGAGCGCTGCAAACGAGAAAGTCGTGTCGATCCGCAAAAAATCGACAATCAACACTCGAAAATTAAAGGAGTTTGGTAGCGCATACGGGACTCGAACCCGTGATCTCTGCCTTGAGAGGGCAGCGTGTTAGCCGACTACACCAATGCGCCAGGTGTGTGCTCGGGATTATAGATGTCGGTCACAGCCATCCGCAAGTAAGCACCCTCATTGATAGTGATGCAGTTTGAATTATTGATGCCACGGGCTCGTCCCGTGGTGAGTCACGTTCGCCGCTATCAGGGCGCCTGATGAGAGTCTTGGATGCAACGGTCTCGTCCCGTCCTAAAACATCCGATCGTCGGCTTCTCTGATGTTATACTTGCGCCACTAAAGGGTTTCAAGTTTGACTGATCGCCGCGCCCGATGCCGAACCTCGTCTTGGATGGATCGCTAACGAAAGTCTCTACTCTCCTATTCGTGCTATCCCTCTTTTTGTACCAGGACATCGATAGGAGGTTCCAATGAAGGTTGTGGTCCTGCGTGAAACTCTCCCTCAGGAAGCGCGTGTCGCGCTTGTTCCAGAATCAGTTAAAAAACTTGTCACGTTGAAGGCGAACGTAATCGTTGAGGCCGGTGCGGGTTTAGGCGCATCGATCACCGACGATCGTTACCGCGAAGCAGGAGCTGAGATCTCAAAGGACCGAGAAGCCCTGCTCGAGTCTGCCGATCTTCTTGCCGTCGTTAATAGACCTGCACCGAATGATATTCACCAGCTCCGAAAAGGAAGCGTTCTCATCGGTTTTCTGAAGCCACTGGATGAGCCTGAAGCGTTTACCCACGCCGTCGCACAACACCTAACGACCTTCGCCGTAGAGTTGATTCCACGTACAACCCGGGCCCAGGCGATGGATGCACTCTCGTCCATGGCTACGGTTGCAGGCTACAAGGCGGTCGTCGTCGGCTCTAATTTCATTCCTCGTATGTTTCCTCTCCTGATGACCGCGGCGGGCACGATTCCACCGGCCAAGGTACTAGTCCTCGGTGCCGGCGTGGCTGGACTTCAGGCGATTGCAACGGCGAGACGTCTCGGCGCTGTGGTTGAAGCATACGATGTACGCGCCGCAGCCGGTGAACAGGTTCGATCACTTGGCGCCACCTTCCTCGAAGTGGATCTGGGAGGAATCAAGACCGAAGACGTTGGTGGTTACGCTGTTGAGCTGTCAGAAGAGGCAATGAATCGTGGTCGGGCGTTGATCGCTGAACGAGCCAAGGTTGCCGATGTCGTGATCACAACGGCCCAGGTTCCAGGAAGGCGCGCACCGTTGTTGATTACGGAAGAAGCTGTGAATGGAATGAAGCGCGGTTCTGTGGTGATCGATCTGGCAGCATCTACCGGTGGCAATTGCGCCGTCAGCCAGCCGGATGAAACCGTAGAGCGCAACGGTGTCACAATCCTTGCGCCGACAAATCTTGCGGCCACAGTGCCGGTCCATGCCAGTCAGATGTACTCGCGAAACGTAACGGCGTTCCTTGCGCTATTAATAAAGGACGGCGAGTTGAATATCGATTTGAATGACGACGTAGTTGGGCCATCGTGCGTGACTCATCAAGGCAAGATCGTGAATCAGCGTGTGGAGGCGGCAATGGTCGCGAGCAGCCCGGGTTAGGTGGTCGACCTGATGCGAGCACGGTGGCAATGAGAATGCGAGCACCAATGTTGAGGTAAATAAATGTCGC
>DATBMP010000422.1:0-5264 GCA_036554845.1 Pyrinomonadaceae bacterium | reverse complement strand
GGTCACGTCTCGCGACGATCTCATGTTCACGCTGCTACCAAACGATGTTTCAGGGCAGCAAGTACTGTCCTCGCTGCGGCGCGCCAAGCGGTGAGCGTGCGGTTGACAACACAGCCGACCGGAAATGTCCACGTTGTCGAGTGCAGATGCATGCACTGACTATCGGGGCAACCACGCTCAATGAATGTGAAACCTGTCTTGGCTTATGGCTTGACGTTCGATCGTTCGAAAAAATCTGTGCAGATCGTGAACAACAATCGGCTGTCCTGGGTCAGGCTGTATCCATGGGCCAGGACCAGCTTCGCGAGCCTGGCAAGGTCAGTTATGTGCCGTGTCCCGAATGTTCCAACCTGATGAACCGAGTAAATTTCGCGCGCTGTTCAGGCGTAGTGGTTGATATTTGCAGGGGCCACGGAACCTGGTTCGATCGCGACGAGTTGAGTCGGATTGTGGAATTCATTCAGAGCGGTGGATTACAGACATCGCGCAAGAAAGAGAAGATTGAATTGGAAGAAGAGCGTCGCCGGTTGCAGCAGGAACAAGCAGCGCTTGATCGTCGCCGTGCTTTGACTAATGAAGAAGGAATGAACGAGGGACGTTTGGCGGGGATTGCCTCTGCACGCGGATTATTGAAGTTGTTAATGAAATGATGAGTGGTGTCGGGATGTGAGTCGTCAGAGGTCAGTGGTTAGAGGTGCGTGCTCACTGTTCAGAGGTACAGGTCAGACGTTAGAGGTTGGTGGATCAGTCACGCTTCTGGCGGCTTTGCCGCATCCCTTGCGGTAAGGCTTTGCCTTACCGTCAGCCGTTCAGATTTTCAGGCTACGCCTGCGATCCGATGATTAGGCGCAGCCTAATGGCAAGACTAGTTGACGGTAAGGCAAAGCCTTACCGCAAGGGATGCGGCAAAGCCGCCGAAAACGAAGCCAGAGAAATAGACCCTCAGCCACAAAGCCCACCCACCACTGGCCACGGACAACTGGCACCTGATCACTGACCACTGACGACCGACAACTGACCACCGACAACTGACCACCGACGACCAACAACTGACGACTGGCGACCGACAACTGACCACCGACGACCGACAACTGACCACTGACAATTCAACTACCGCACAATCTTCTTCACCAAAGCGACGAATGCGTGGATGTCGTCCTCAGTCGTGTCGAATGAAGTCATAAATCTCACTTCTGAAGTCTCCTCATTCCAGACATAGAAAAAGTACCGCTTCTGAAGGGCCTCGATATGTTTCGAGGGAACGATTGCAAACACCCCGTTCGATTCCACCTTCTGTGTGATCTGAATCTGCGGTACCTGGGCCAACTCGCGCGCTAGCACCTGGGCCATCCGGTTCGCATGCTCCGCATTCCTTCGCCACAGATCTTTCGTCAGCAACGCCTCGAATTGGGCCGAGATGAATCGCATCTTTGATGGCAGGTGCGTGCCCTGTTTTCGAAGATACTTAAAGCCCTTGGAAAGAGTCTTGTCGAAAAAGACAACTGCCTCGCCATACATCATCCCGTTCTTTGCACCACCAAATGACAGCACATCGACACCGGCGTCACGAGTGATCTGACGCAAGCCGGTTTTTAGACTCGCCGCGGCATTCGCCACGCGTGCGCCGTCCATGTGGAGATACATGTCGTGGTCATGTGCAAACGTCGCGAGAGCTTTCAATTCCTTGACGGTGTAGACGGTGCCCATCTCAGTAGATTGCGAAACTGAGATGACGCGCGGCTGAACGTGATGTTCGAAACCAACACCATGCATGAAGGCTTTCAAGTGGTCTGCCGTGAGTTTTCCATCTGAAGTTTTGGCAGCGAGTAGTTTGCAGCCCGTAAACTTTTCCGGAGCGCCACACTCATCCACATTGATGTGTGCAGTTTCGGCGCAAAGTACAGCGTGGTAAGACTCGGTGATGGCTTTCAATCCCAGAACGTTGGCGCCGGTACCACCAAAGACAAAGAAGACATCGGAGTCTTTGCCTAGTAGTTCGCGAAACTTTTTGGTGGCGCGATCGGTATAGGCGTCGTCACCGTACGCGATCACATGACCCTGATTGGCTTCAGTGATTGCCGCGAGCACTTCGGGGTGAACGCCGGCGTTGTTGTCACTCGCGAAACTACGACTGGGTTTTGAATTCGTGCTCATTGGTTTTGCTGGAATTTGGTCTTTGGGCTTGGGCTTGAGAGATGGATCACCCAGCCTAGGCTGGGCTAAGTTCATAAGGTCGCTACGCGACGTTAATACCCAAGACCAAAGACCAAAGCCCTAAAGCCAAAGCCCTTTCTCTCACCTCGCCCTTATCTCCGTTTCAAATCTTTAACAATTTCCCTCGCTGCGTTCATCCCTGGTCCACCCGTAACACCGCCACCCGGGTGCGTTCCAGCGCCGCAAAGATACAAACCTTTGATTGGAGTTCGATACTGGGCCCATCCAATCAGTGGTCGAAAGGCGAAGAACTGGTCCAGCGATTGTTCACCATGAGTGATGTGTCCGCCACCAAGCCGATATGTTTCTTCCAGTTCTGTTGGAGTAATTACTCTTCGCCCAACTACGCCATCACCAAATCTAACACCGTGCCCTTCCAATACGCTGAATACATGATCGCCAAACTCTTCACGGCGCGAGGTCCAATCACCGTTCTTCAACTTGTTCGGTGCAAACTGAACATGAATAGACATCACGTGAGCACCGCTAGGAGCGAGCGAATCATCGGTCAGGGAAGGAATCGTGATCTCCATAAATGGCTGAGGCGAGTAATCACCGTACTTTGCCGCATCAAAGGCGCGCTCCAAATAATCTATCTCTGGTCCAATGTGAATCCGGCCCGACAAACGAGTTCGCACTTCACTTTCAGCAATAGTCTCGAACTTCGGCAGAGATGCGAGGGCAACGTTTACTTTTGCCGCAGAGCCCAACGAGCGGTAGTTCCGAATTTTTGAAATGAAGTTTGGATCGAGATCAACCGGATCGATTAACGAAAGAAACGTTGTGCGCGGATCGGCGCTCGAAACAACGGCGCGTCCTTGAATCGGTTCTCCTTGTTTCAGAACAACCGATGAAGCCGTGTTTTCCGCTACCTGGATCTTCACAACCTCCGCATTGGATCTGATCTCTACGTCCGCGGCGCGTGCTGCGTTTCCCAGCGCATCAGCCAAACCGCCCATTCCGCCTTTCACCAATGACGCAGGGGGGGTGGCACTTCCGCTCATGGCCGCTTGCCACAACAAACCTGTGCTCGTTCCCGCAGACCAGGGCCCAGCAAATGATGCAAAGATTCCTCTTGCGGCTATCAACGCGCGTAGAGCTTCCGTCTCGAACCATTCGCCAACCAAATCCGCGACGGCCATCGGACCCCAACGCAATAAGCGGTAGGCGTCCTTATTTCCCAAACCTCGAAATGCAAGACCGAGCTTTCCCAGATCCCACATCTCACTAGCCTTCAAGTTGTCGATCGAAGGCGGCGTCATTCTCAAGAGTGGCGCCAACACTTTTCCAATGCGAGCAAAGCTCGACTCAAAATCCGCGTAGCTTTGTGCGTCCTTCAGAGAGCGTCTTTCAATCTCTTTAACGGTGAGTTGAGGGTCTTCGTAGATCGACAGTGGCCCCGATTCACGATCCAGGGCAGTGACGTGTACGGGTGGATTGATCAACTCGAGGCCGTGTCGAGTAAGTTGCAGATCGTTTATGACTTCCGGAAACAGCGGACCTGCCGAATGTGCGATGGATGAGCAACGAAATCCAGGCACGATCTCTTCGGTGACTGATATGCCACCTAGCTGTTCGCGACATTCGAGCACGATGGTCTTCAGACCAGCTTTCGCAAGGTAAGTTGAAGCAACTAACCCATTGATCCCGCCGCCGATAATGATGATGTCGTGCTGCATTCCTATCCAGGCTTGTTCTGTCTAAAGGTCCGCCATGAGGTTGAGTGCTATAGCTTCCAATCTGAGGACAGGCATACGATCCTCTAAATCAAATTCAAACCCGTCCGCGTTTCCAGTCTTTAAGAAGTTGCATCGCCGCGTTTCGGCCGGGCGCTCCCATGATTCCACCACCGGGGTGGGTCGCTGAACCACACATGTAAAGCTTGCGAACTGGCGTTCGATACTGGGCCCATCCCGGGGCGGGCCGCAGAAAGAAGAGTTGTTCCAGGGTGAGTTCGCCCTGAAAGATGTTTCCCTCAGAAAGACCAAACTCGCGCTCCAGATCCAGCGGTGTCACCACCTGCCGATGCAGGATCAGATCTTTAATGTTCGGAGCATGCTCGGCGATCGTGTCGATTACTGTGTCGCCAAACTCGTCTCGCTTCTCGTCCCAGGTCCCTTCTTTTAAGTTGTAGGGCGCGTATTGCACAAAGCACGACATCACATGTTTTCCAGGAGGCGCGACAGATGGATCGGTCAAACTTGGGATCACGATGTCGATGTACGGACGTCGCGAAAAACGACCGTATTTCGCTTCATCGTAAGCGCGTTCCATGTAGTCAACGCTCGGAGAGATCGAGATCGCGCCACGCAGATGTGGCCCACGTCCCGGCAAGGCGCGCAGATCCGGTAGACCATCAAGCGCTAGATTCACTTTCCCTGACGAGCCACGATACTTGTAACGTTTGAGATCATCGACGAAGTCGGTGGGAAGATGTTCGTCGCCGACCATTCGCGAAAACGTTAGACGCGGATCGACACTCGACGATATGACGTCGGCGTAGACTTCCTCGCCGTTTGCCAGTACGACTCCCGTCGCTGCACCGTTCTTAATCAGAATTTTCGTGATCGAAGCTTCGGTGCGAATCTCGGCACCAGCTTCTCGGGCAGCATCAGCGATTGCATTTGAGATTGCGCCGGTTCCGCCCCGCGACAAACCCCACGATCGAAACGCGCCATCGATCTCGCCCATGTAATGATGCAGCAGAACATATGCAGTGCCGGGGCTGCGCACGCCGAGAAACGTACCGATGATTCCCGAAGCTGACATCGTCGCCTTCAGCGCATCGGTCTCGAACCACTGGTCAAGGAAATCGACGGCACTCATCGTCATTAACTGGACCTGGTTGTACTTATCATCGTCTGACAGACGCTGAAAACGACGGCCCATCGTAAGGAGATCAATCAACCCTTTTGGATTGAGTGAAGTCGGGTCCGGCGGCGTCATGCTCATGATTGGCTTGACGAAATGGGCCATCTCGACCATGGCCTTGCCATACTCGTCGTAGGCTTCGGCATCCAGTTTTGAGTGACGTGCGATCTCTCGTCTCG
>DATBMP010000419.1:0-5708 GCA_036554845.1 Pyrinomonadaceae bacterium | reverse complement strand
TGTGCTTAAGTGCTTGGGAGTTACCGTCGTCGGCCAGGAAAAACCATTCGACGTATCTGGCAAAAAGGTCGGCGATCTTTTGGCGAGCCGCAATTGCAGCGCTAGCTTTAGTGAGGTGTTGCATCGTTGTGAGGTCCAACTTAGCTTCAGTGAGAATTGAAGAACCTGTCGTTTAGGCATACTTCTACCGTGTGCTACCATTTCACGTCAACAAACTCCCGAACTAAACAACCAAAACAAGTAATGAAGAAGATTTACGTTGCAGGTGCGGTACGAACACCAATTGGACGGTTTGGTGGCACCCTTTCGTCATGGACCGCTGGCGATCTAGGTGTCGCCGTTGCCCGCGAAAGTATCAAACGCGCTCAACTCAAGGCCGAGCAGATTGACCAAGCGATTTGGGGATGTGCGCGACAGGCAGGCGCGGGACCAAATGTTGGGCGACAGATCACCTATCGAGCAGGTGTTCCGGAAACATCTCCCTCATTCACTGTCAACCAAGCCTGCGGCTCAGGATTGAAAGCGATCATTCTAGCGGCCCAGGAGATCATCATGGAGCGCGCAAACATCGTGCTCGCCGGCGGCACTGAAAGTATGTCGCGCGTGCCCTACTTCGCGGAGGGTGCTCGATGGGGTATGCGAATGGGGAACGTGAAGTTGACCGACGGGATGTACCAGGATGGTTTTAACGATCCACTTTCCGGTTTAGTGATGGGCGAGACTGCTGAAAACCTGGCCCGACAGTTTGAGATTTCGCGCGACGAACAGGACCAATACGCTCTGCGATCACAGCAGCGTGCTGAGTCCGCCGCATCTTCCGGCCGGTTTAAAGACGAAACATTGCCGCTCGAGGTCAAAGGTCGAAAAGGTGAAACGACCTGGTTTGCTCATGATGAGCATGTCCGTGCTGGAACAAAGTTAGAAGACCTTGCCAAACTGCCTCCCGTATTTTCTAAGCAAGGGACGGTTACCGCCGGCAACTCGTCAGGCATCACAGATGGCGCTGCCGCAGTCATCGTTATGAGTGAAGCCGCACTCACGAATTCAAGCGCCCAACCATTTGCACGCATCGTCGACTATGAAATCGCTGGAGTCGCTCCAGAGGTTATGGGCATTGGCCCAGTTCCTGCCGTTCGCACACTTCTCAACAGACAGAAGCTTTCGCTGGATGAGATCGATCTGATTGAGTTGAACGAAGCCTTTGCCGCACAAGTTATCGCCTGCGATCGAGAACTCGGATTCGATCCGGAAAAATTGAATGTCAACGGCGGCGCGATCGCGTTGGGCCACCCGATCGGTTGTACTGGCGTGCGCATCACCACAACTCTATTGCATGAGATGCATAAGCGATCGGCCCGTTTAGGGCTGGCTACTCTTTGCGTCAGTGGCGGACTTGGCATTGCCGTACTCTTTGAAAGCGTGTGATTGATCTCTTTCAGCCAACTTCTCTGCGCCAAGGACCGTTCGCTGTTCTCTTAATTGCGTTGGCTGTCTCAGCGTCCGGCTGCAATCGGTTTCGGCAGGCCGCCTCGACCAACGAATCCTCTAACGAAACAATCACATCGTCTCAACCTCCATTCAGAACCCGCGAACCGGATCGATATCGCGCGACACGGATCGTCACGACGATCGTCTCTCCTTCGGCCGGCTCAGGCGCTACCAAAACCAGAAAGATTTCGATCGCACGCGATGGCAGTAATCGACGCGAAGAGTATGAAACAGCCTCAGGTGAAACTGTGGTCTATCTTGAGAACAATCGTGGTTGGTTTGTCTTATTGCCTGCGCAGAGAGTCTACGCGGACCTCAACAGCGGAACAGGAAATCATGCAGGGCTTTCTGACGAAGATGGAATCAACGAGTCGGCTGACGGTATGTTAAATCGAATCGGTAGTGAGGCGACTTATCGGAAATTGGGAATGGAACATTTGCATGAACGGTCGACGACGAAATACAGCGTGACTTATGCAAACAAGGTTGATGCACCGTCGTTGACTCAAGAAACCTACATTTGGATCGATGAAGAACTGGGAATGCCCATTCGTTCGGAGACTAACTACGTAAATTCGGGACACTCCACCCGAGTAGTAACTGAACTGAGGGATATTTCACTCGAGGTTGATCCGCGGACATTTGAATTACCGGTTGGCTTCAAACAGGTTGAGCCAGAAGAGGTTCGGCAACTCTTGCGAACAGGATCGCGTGTTAACAGTAGTATCACAAGCCAACGTCTTACCCTTGTCGGGCATCGCAGAATCACTCGATCGTCCGCTTCGAGCCTCCAATTCGGGTTGTAATAAGAAAGGCGCATTTAAGTGACACACAAATATTCATTCTGTTTTTTGAGCTTGCTCTTGACCGTTGCTCTGATTCCCACAGGTTTATCGCAGGCTCAGACGCGCACACCGCGCAGACCGGCACAACCAAGTCTCTTTACTGCCTTGCCCACTTCCGATGCAGTCGCGATAGTTAAGATCAGGCGCGTGCTGGATGAAGCGTTACCAAAACTCCTGGCTTCGAGTCCGACGAGACTTGCCGAGGCCAACGCCCAGATCGATAGGTTTAAGACATCTACGGGAGTCGATCCTCGATCCTTTGAGCAAATGGTTTTTGGTATTCGCTATTCCTTCCCCAGTGAAGGGGTTACAAAACTTCGAACGGTTGCGCTTGCGCGAGGCACGTTCAGCCCCGGAGCAATGGTTGCCGCAGGACGTATCGCCGCCGACGGGAAGTACCGTGAAGAACGACATAACGGCAAGACAATCTACGTCTTTAGTTTGGACCAGCAAATAAGACTGTTTGGTGTTTTTGATGGCAGGATTGGTGATCTCGCAGTCTGCCCGCTGGATTCGAATACCCTGGCCCTGGGAGAACTGCAACTGGTCCAGGAAGTGATCGATCTCAAAAAAGCCGTGACGACAAATTCAGAATTGGTTGCGTTGGCCACAAAGGATCCAAATGCACTTGCAGGTTTCGGAGGAAATATATCTGAACAACTGCGCAACAACTTTATGATCACGAACGACGCAATCGCACGTGACCTGACCGCAGTGCGACAAGCTTATGGGTCAGTGGGAATGACTGAAAAGGATCTCGAGGTCACGCTCGCCGCCCGGACCGTTGATGAGTATTCGGCACGCAACCTCGGCGGAACTGTTGAAGCGCTGAAACAGTTCGGCGGTCTCTTTGTAAATCGCCTTCCTGCCGCAAAAGCAGCACTCGCCCGAAGCGCCCTGAACGGATTAAAGATCACTAATCAGGGAAATGAACTATTGATCAAGACCACGATTGCGCAAGCTGAAATAGCTCCCGTGATGGCCGGCTTATGACCATCACGAGAGCTATTCTCGTGTCTCTGTTGCTTAGGATCTATTGTGGGGGAAACGGTACTCGGGGGCGCGGCGCCGCCACAGGCTCATCTTCCACCAGTTGGGCCATTACCTCAGGATAGATCTTGATCTTTCCTTCCTGCCTCATGCGTGTTTCTACTGCCGCGACATAATCTTCAAACACCTGGTTCTTACGGTCCGAAAGTAGTGTTTCGGTGAGTTGGCTCCTTTGGCCGGCAAACTCAGCGAGATCGGCATCAGTCCTTTTGTTCATTCCCACGAGTACCCAGTTGTCACCAACCTTTACCGGGTTCTTAGTCAACTCGCCAGTCTTTAAAGCATAGACCGCTTCATCGAGCGCTGCGCTGGTTCCCGCTGCGCCCATTGTGGCGCCGAGTTTGTAGCCAGTATCGGCAACAACTTCGAATCCGGCTTTTTCGCCCGCTGCCTTCAACTCCGCCGCACTGTTTGCCGAAGAAGCAATCCCTTTCGCCACTTGCTCCAGCTGGTCCTTGGCTTTCTGTGCTTTGACGGCGTCTGCCACCTTCGACTTCACTTCGTCAAATTCCGGAATCCGCGGATCTTTCTTTTCAACCAACATCGGGATCGCAAAGCCTCCCTTAATGCCCGTTCTTTCACCCACATCGTTGGGATTGTTGAGCGGCTCGAGCGCTGCAAAAAACTGCTGATTGTTGCCGATGTCCGGGACGTCATCGCCACCTTTGATATAAGGAGTCTCCTTTACCATCTCGGCCGCTGACATGTTTGCCTCAGCTGCCAACTCTTGTGCGACTTTCTGCGGGTCCTTTGTTTCCTGCAAACGCGCTTGCGCACGTTCAGCCAATTGAGAGGCGGCAACGTAACCACGTCTGTTGCGCAACGAGACAAGTAGTTCTGGTTTCGCTTCTTCAAAAGTCTTGGGGACCGATTCGCCTCGTCGCAGGATATAAAAGTTGGAGCCATACCGAATCGGAACGTCGGTGACATCTCCGGGTTCCATATCAACCGCGCGTTCGTACAAAGCATCTGGCTTGTTTGGATTCTTCTTCACCGGACGCGGCAGGAAACCACCATTCTTCGCAGTAGCTGGATCTTCGGAGTTACCACGAGCTGCCTCGGCAAAAGCCTCTTCCGTTACCTTGCCTGTTGTGCCACGAAGCCGAGTGATCAGATCTTTCGTCTTCTGTTCCACCTGCGGATCAAGATCCGGCCGCGCGACCTTCAGCATGATCTGCTGGACCTTCACTCCTGCCTGCTTAAACTCGGGTGCAAGACTGTCGTACTCAGTGCGGAGGTCTTTGTCAGAGATGGCTAACTTCGAACCTGCTTTCTCGGTATTGATGTAGACGTATCGAATCTTTTTCTGCGGTTCGTGAATTCGATACTCGGTCTTATGCTGTTCAAAGTAACTTCGTAGCTCGTCATCGCTCGGCTGGATCTTCTCCTGAAGTTTTGCTGGATCAACCACAACGTAATTGATGTCAAAGCTTGCGCGTTCGCGCTTGAATGCTTCTTCAACTTCAGCATCGGAAACATTCACACTCGCAGTCACGAAAGCACGAAGTTTTTCTTGAGCGATTGCGTCGCGAACGTTTCGTTCAAACTTCGAGACATCACCGTAGCGACTAGTAACTGACTCTTTGTATCGATCGACACCAATGAACTGGCCCGAAGCGTCGGTGAACTGCTTTCGTATTCGATCGGCTACCTCTTCGTCGCTTGCCGCCAAACCCAATCGAGCAGCCTCCTGCGCAATAATTCGATCGCGGATCAGTCCCTCAAGAAACCGCTTGTTTCCGCCGAGTTGGGCCAAACTCATCTGCCCGCCCAACATCTGACGATAGCCCTCGCGCAACTGTGCCAAATCCGCCACGGTGATCGATTCGCCGGCGACTTTTGCGATTACCTCAGTATTCTTTGATGGATCGAGATTGGCGCTGCCACCCGTTGGTCGGTAGAAAACGATCAAGCTGACGGCGAGGAGTAATGCAAAGCCGAGAATTATGAAGTTGCGCGTGCGCTCGAGACGCCCAAGTTGTTTAAGCATTATTTATACCTTTCTAACAAACGGCGGATTGTAAAGGAGACTTACAGAGGGGCGCAACCACGCGACATTGATTGCTTTAGAACGAAAGATGAAGAAAGGCTAGGGTCAACCTGACATCAGACACCTGCCAATGTTATGTTATCTCCCTTCAAAAATGGAACATTTCATCGGAAGCAACTCGACGTGGTTATGGATCGGATTCAGTCTGTTCATTCTCACAATGCTGAGTCTCGATCTCGGTCTCTTCAATCGTAAAGCTCACATCATCAAGTATCGCGAAGCAATGATCTGGAGCATTGTCTGGGTCAGTCTCGCGATGATCTTCGCCGCGCTGG
>DATBMP010000362.1:0-13613 GCA_036554845.1 Pyrinomonadaceae bacterium | reverse complement strand
CAAATTCCAAATTCCAAATTCCAAATAGTTCTAAATTCCAAATTCCTGATAACTGACAAACTGACAAACCACCATGCAAGTCCAGCTCACAAAACTCGCTCATGCACGCTCCGGGGACAAAGGTGACACTGCCAACGTTGGATTGATTGCCTTCCGAGATGACTTCTATCCCGTACTCGTTCGTGAAGTAACGGCTGAGCGTGTCAAGAAACACTTCGCCGGTATCTGCAAAGGCGACGTTGAACGATTTGAACTGCCCAACCTCGGCGCCCTCAACTTTCTTCTTCACGAAAGTCTCGGTGGCGGTGGAACCTTGTCGTTAATGACCGACGCACAGGGCAAGACCTTTTCAACAGCATTGTTGAGAATGACCATCGAATTGTCTGACGAAGAAGCCCGACGGCTTGGTATCTAAGGTACTGGGTGCGTGGCAGTGACGATTGACGATTTTCGATTGTCGATTGTCGATTTCGCGAAAGGCGTCGGCATCAGAAGTCAACTGTCATAAGCAGAGACCTTGGGATCCTGAGCAATACATTCCATCGAAGATCAAATCGTCGATCATCAATCGACATTATCCCATGCCCGTCGCTCCTAAAATCCAGCACGGATTTGCAGAGGTCAATGGCATTCGTCTGCATTACGCGGAAACAGGTTATGATAAAAGCGAACTCGTGTTGCTGCTGCACGGATTTCCCGAATTCTGGTTTTCGTGGCGAAACCAGTTACCCGTACTCGGCGAACACTTCCACACCGTCGCTCCAGACATGCGTGGTTACAATTTGAGTGACAAGCCCTCAGGCGTTGAAAACTACACAATTGATGTTCTTGTAAACGATGTAACCGCGCTTATCGATCACTTCGGCAAAGAGAAGGCTGCGATCGTGGGACACGACTGGGGCGCAGGAGTCGCGTGGGCCGTAGCTCAATTTCGTCCCGAACGGGTGTCCAAACTGGCAGTTATGCAGGTCCCTCCTGCTGCGGTTTGGCGCGCGAACCTCTCGCTCAGGCAACTACTGCGAAGTTGGTACATGTTCTTTTTTCAATTGCCTCGCATCCCCGAATGGCTTATCCAAAGAAACAATTTTCAAAGTATCGAACGCACCTTCACTGAGATGGTTTTCACCAAGAACACTTTCTCGTCGAGTGACATTGAGCTCTACAAAGAGGCTATGCGAAAGCCCGGCGCCGTTTCCGCAGCGGTCAACTACTACCGTGCGAACGTAAGAAGAATCATGTCCAATAGGCGCCAGATCGAACACAAACCTGATGGACCAGTACCGATCCCCACACTCTTTATTTTTGGCGAAGAAGATTTTGCAATCATTCCGGAAACGGTGAAAGGAGTGGAGAAGTTCGTCCATGGTCCATATCAGGAACTTCGACTGCCACACTCTGGCCACTGGGTTCAGAACGAAGCAGCTACAGAGGTGAACAGGGCGCTGCTTGATTTTCTGGAGGCTTGAGCAGATTTTCGGAGCCTCAAATATAAACCGCAACGTCGAGGATGCTTTGCACTATAGATCGGTTACACTTCGGCCTTGAGTGTGACGAGATTTAAGAGCTTCCGTCGACGTTTCTCTTTGTCAGTGCATCCAAACTTTGGTTAACCGAAAGTCAGATGAGTAACGAACGTAATCCAGTGCTGTACTCGGTTGATGGGGGCATTGCACGCATCACCCTCAACCGTCCGGATAAAAGGAACGCCCTTAACGATCTACTGGTGGCCGGTTTGAAACGTGCGCTGCTGGATGCGCAACGTGACGAACTGGTCCGTGCGATTGTGATCACAGGAGCGGGCGAGGATTTCTGTTCGGGCGCTGATCTCTCAGCACTACAGATGATCTCGACTGCTTCGGTTTCAGAAAACTCCGACGATGCACGATCTTTGATGGAGCTCTTTCTGTTGATTCGTCAAACAAAAGTTCCGGTAGTCGCCGCGGTTCGAGGTCGTGCGTTGGCAGGCGGCTGTGGTCTGGCGACAGCTTGCGACATCGTTCTTGCTTCAAAGTCAGCGCGATTTGGTTATCCGGAAGTGAGGATCGGATTTGTGCCGGCGATGGTGATGGCGATTTTGCGACGTAACGTTTCAGAAAAGCGGGCCTTTGAACTGATCACACGTGGCGCCGAGATCAGTGCGGACGAAGCCTTGAACTTTGGCTTCGTGAATCACGTCTTTGAAGACCAGCATTTCAAGAGCGAAGTTTCAGAATACATGGCTGGTTTTCAAAAAATGAGCAAGTCGGCGGTGGCCCTCACTAAAACACTGCTTTACCAGATGGATGGAATGGCGTTCGCGGAAGCCCTGGAAACGGGAGTTGACGTGAACATAATCGCGCGCATGACTCGCGACTGTCAGGAAGGTATTGCGCGCTTCCTCAAGAGATCCTAGTTCTCTGGTGTTGTAATTCGTAGGGGCGGCGCTCCATGGCTGCCCGCCTGTGCGCAACGATCAGCTCTCAACGCGACACACGCGGCCACGGAGTGCCCCTATAAATGGCTCATCCAGCTTCCTGCACAAGCTGCTTCGCGGCCTCAACTACATTCTCACTTAGCTTAGTAACGAGCCCCATGGCCAACGCCTCTGCCGCTGAGAATCTACGCGCGGTTATGAAGAGCTCGAGTGCACGCGTCTTACCGATAATTCGCGGGAGTCTTTGCGTGCCTCCCCAACCAGTGATGATTCCGAGCCGCGCACCAGGGTGAGCAAACACCGCGTTTGGAGAAGCGATGCGTATGTCACACGCCAGCGCCAGATCAAGCGCACCACCGATACAGTATCCATTTATTGCCGCAATCGTCAGCTGCCTGACCTCAGCGATCGAACGGATTATTGATTGGCCCAGCTTGGAAAACTCAGCGGCAGAAGCAGGGTCAAGTTGCTGTAGTTCACGGATGTTTGCGCCGGAAGCAAAAACGTCATCCGTACCGGTGATGATCAAGGACTTGGGCGCTTGCGAGAGGGCGCTGGCAAGGATCGTGCTTAGCTCTTCGAGAGTTGTTTTGGAAAGAGGATTCCTTTCAGTAGGTCGGTTGAAGCGGATGACAATCGTCTCGTCATCCTCCTCTTTGATTATTGCTGACGTCACGTGACCTTACTGTGTGAGTTTATCCGCGTGGTTTCACGTTATCGCGAAGGAACTTCACGATGTCTTCAGTCGAGGTGCCGGGCAGGAAAACTTCTGCAACCCCTTCGGCTTTCAACTTCGCTACATCTTCCTGCGGCACGATGCCGCCCAACAGGACTAGGCAATCGTCCATCCCTTTTTCGCGAAGCAGTTGCACGATACGTGGGCAGAGTGTGTTGTGTGCGCCACTTAGAATTGAAACACCAACCGCATCGACGTCTTCCTGGAGCGCCGCCGCAGCGATCATTTCGGGTGTTTGCCGGAGTCCGGTGTAGATAACTTCCATTCCAGCATCGCGCAATGCACGCGCGATCACTTTGGCCCCACGGTCATGACCGTCAAGGCCGGGTTTGGCGACTAAGACACGAATTTTTCTCTCAGACATAACGGATTATTCGAGTGATTAAAAGGCGGGTTCTTCGTAAACGCCGTAAACATCTCTGAGCGCCGAGCAGATCTCACCGAGCGTTGCGTAGACACGGACAGCTTCGATCGTAGCAGGCATAGTGTTCTCTGCTTTCTCTGCGGCGCGTTTCAGTTTTTCGAGCGCGTTCGCGACTGCGCCTGCGTCGCGGCGATCGCGGGTCTGTTGCAGTCGTTCAACCTGATGGTCGCGCACTGATTCATCAATAACCAGAATGGGTACTGCGCCGGGCTCGTCAGTCATCTCGTACTTGTTCACGCCGACAATTACCTGGTCACCACGCTCAACCGCCTTCTGATATTGATACGCAGAGTCCTGGATCTCGCGTTGCGGAAATCCCTTCTCGATTGCCGCTACCATTCCACCCATCGAGTCGATCTTTCGGAAGTAGTCAAGCGTGCGATCTTCCATCTTCTCAGTCAGTGCTTCGACAAAATAAGAACCACCAAGCGGATCGATTGTGTTTGCTACGCCGGTCTCTTCGGCGATGATCTGTTGAGTGCGCAAGGCAATCAGGGCCGCGCGATCAGTGGGAAGCGCGAGCGCTTCATCGTAAGCATCTGTGTGCAAACTTTGAGTGCCTCCAAGGACGCCGGCAAGCGCCTGGATCGCCACGCGGACGATATTGTTTAGCGGCTGTTGGACAGTTAGCGAAACGCCTGCAGTCTGAGTGTGGAAACGCATCTTCAAGGTGCGTTCATTGGTCGAGCCGAATCTCTCGCGCATCTCACGGGCCCAGATGCGGCGGGCCGCGCGATACTTGGCAATCTCTTCAAAGAAGTCGTTATGAGCGTTGAAGAAGAACGAGATGCGTGGAACGAACTTGTCTAAGTCAAGACCAGCTTTGACTCCCCATTCCACATATTCGAGACCATCGCGCAGAGTGAATGCGAGTTCCTGAACTGCTGTAGCTCCCGCCTCACGAATGTGGTAACCGCTCACTGAGACCGGGTTGTAACGCGGCACCTTATTAGTGCAAAACTCAAAGGTGTCGATGACTAGCTTCATCGCCGGCCGAATGGGATAGATCCATTCCTTTTGGGCGATGTACTCCTTGAGAATATCGTTCTGAAGGGTTCCGGATATTTTCTTCCAATCGGCACCCTGCTTTTCAGCGACAACCAGATACATCGCCAGCAGTACCGAAGCAGGCGCGTTGATGGTTTGCGACACGGTCACCTGTTCGAGGGGGATTCCATTGAAGAGGACCTCCATGTCGGCGAGCGACGATACGGCGACTCCGCACTTTCCGACCTCACCTTCTGACAGAGGAGAGTCGGCGTCGTAACCCATCAGCGTAGGCAAGTCATAGGCTACTGATAGACCAGTTTGGCCTTGTTCTAAAAGGTATTTAAAGCGGGCGTTTGTCTCTTCCGGAGTACTAAACCCGGCGAACTGGCGCATGGTCCAGAGTTTTCCCCGATAGCCAGTTGGGTGAATACCGCGTGTGTAAGGAAACTCACCGGGAAAACCGATGTCTTCCGAAAAATCCTGACTCGCAATATCGGCGGGTGTGTAGAGCCGTTCTACTGCTTCGAGCGAGACGTTCTCGAAGCTCTTCTTTCTCTCAGGATGACTGTCTAGGACGGGCTTGAGTGTTTCGCTTTCCCAGCGTTCGCGATCAGTTTCTGCCTGTGAGTTAAGTTCTTTAGTGTGCGGCATATACCTCTCAAGATATTCGGATATGTGTTGGAGAATTTCGATATTAGTTTACGGGTATGGAGGTGTCAACGCAGGGAAAAATTTAGGTACTGGTGCAGTTTGAGCCACGGGCATGCTCCGCAGATTGTAGCTATGAGCGTGAAGGACCAAGGGACAAGCCCCTGGCATCCGAGTAGCCGATCTATCTTTTGTATTTTGCGAGGATGAGGGACCAAGGGACAAAGTCCGTGGCATCAACCGCGAAGGCCACACGTCATCACCAAACATAGAAGTGAACTAAAGAGAAGGGAGCGCGGCTGTGATGGCAGTCACAGCCGCGCAAACGCGGAAGGAGACCTGGACGCGTGGATGTCGAGCGGGGGAAAAGTGCGGCAGGCATGGCAGGTCGGAAAATCGCACCGGTGCCCCTTGTTTTGGACGAGTTTGGTCATGGCTACTCGGTTGGCACCACAATTTCGTTTGGTCGCACCATGTTGAGCCGGCTGCGCGCAGCCGATTCAATTACTCGCGGGTCGTTCCGGAGTTGGTCCACCTCGAGCCGCAACGCCTGGTTGCTGCTGCGCAGGCTTTCCACGTCAGTACTAATTCTCGCGTGTTGCTGACTGGCCAGGTTCATCTTTGCTCGCGTCCTCATCAGGACCGTTACGCAGACTGCGAACGTGGCCAGAAGGATCATTCCAAAGATCACCCAGGAAGGTATGATTCCGCCCCGTCGCCGAACTTCGGACCGAGTTCCGATTAAGTCCAGTGACACCGTACGAACCGGAGCGAGAGTTGCCGCAGTTTCACGCGGCGCAACTCGTTGTGACCTGATTCGTTCATCAACCCAATAAGTATTTGCGACCCTGCTCAAGAAGCACCTCCAAGTCTGTTGCTGATTCTGATTCTGCGTAAATGCGAACGAGTGGCTCAGTACCCGACGGACGCATCAGCAACCACGAACCATCTTCGAAAATAAATTTGACTCCATCCAATCGATTGGTTTGGGAGACCCGACGACCGCCAATCTCGGTCGGGCTTTGACCAAGTTTTTCAGTCAACGCCTTCATCACCTCTGGTGTGAGCCGCACGCCAATTCGTCCCGCCTCGAGTTTTCCGACCCGAGCGTAAAGTTCGTTTAGTTGGGCAGTTAGGCTCGCCCCGCGCGCAGCAACTGTCTCCGCTGCGAGCAGACACGCAAGGATGCCATCTTTCTCCGGATAGTGACCTTTGATTGACAATCCCGCCGACTCTTCACCGCCGAGCACAATCTTGTCTTCATTGATGAGTTCTCCAATGAACTTGAAACCAACTGGCGTTTCGTAAACCTGCCTTCCGCGCTGTTCTGCAACGCGATCAACCAGGTGTGACGTTGCGACCGATCGGGCGACACCGCCGGTCCAGCTTCGAGATTCCACCAGGTAATCGAACAAGAGGGCTATGAGCTGGTTCGGCGTGATGAAAGCACCGTTTGAGTCAATGACTCCAAATCGATCCCCATCTCCGTCCGTTGCGAGCCCCAGCACGCAACCTTTGGAAAGAACAACTTCGCGGAGTTCATCGAGGTGATCTTCGCCGGGTTCGGGTGCGCGTCCGCCGAACAGGACGTCACGCCAGTCGTGAATCGTATCTACCTGCAAACCGTGGCTGCGGAGCGTTTCGTCCAGATAACCCCTGCCGGTTCCCCAGAGTGGGTCGTAGCCGTAACGCCCTCCAGCCTTGGCGATCACAGCGAAATCGATCTTCGCCTGAAGATCTTCGAGGTATGCAGGGCGCGGGACATGAGTTTCGATTAGTTCCGGTTGAGGGGCAGACAACGAGACTTTGGCCCCTGAGGTCACGGTCTCGTTAATAATGGTCTCTACTCGCTTGGTGACCTCGGGCAGGGCCGGTGCGCCGTCCGCAGTCGAAAGCTTCATCCCGTTGTATTCAGGGGGGTTATGCGAAGCGGTGAAATTGATCCCACAGATCGCATTCTGGGTCCGAATCGCATGAGACATGGTCGGCGTTGGGATGGGTTGCGGACACAAGAGGGAACGAAATCCGTGTGCCGAGATAACTTGGGCGCACTCGGCCGCGAACCGCTCACCCATAAATCTTGTGTCATGCCCAACAATCATTGTGTTTGAACGACTTCCCGCCTCTTGAAAGTGAGTACAGATGGCTTCGGTGACCATGCGCACGCCGGCAAAGGTGAACTCATCTGCGATCACAGCGCGCCAACCTGAAGTTCCGAAGCGAATTGCCATTTCGAAATTTAAGAAGCTGCTTAAGCCTGCGTAAGGATTTCACCACAATATAGCTGGTGTCCGCTGGTTCCTTACCCCAAAATACTGTGCTTGGATAACTGCCAATCCGTTGCCAGTCAACACTTTAGAGGCAAGGTGGCTGAACTTAGCACCGGTGCTTAAGCGTGTAAAGACTTTTCTCCACAACGGTTTAGCCCCATAAGTTCAATGTTTACTTCAACTAAAGGTGCTTAATGGACCATAATGGCGAACGCGAGGCGAACAGAAATCCGAGGGTTTTGGGTCGGTGCCAAGGGTGGAAATTTAAACTTGTTGACACGGCAGATGGCAGACATTTAGACTCGAAATCGATCCACGGGCTCGGTCGCCTCATCGATCAGCCAAGTCACTTGCGAATTAATCCCAAATCCTCAATCCGAGGTTGCCCCACCTGAGAATGCGCCCCAAATCCGCCCTGTGCGGAGCAAGTGTGGTGTCATTTGTCCCGATGTAACTGACGCCAGGAAGGGCTTATGTCTAGTTTGCCTAATTCAGTTTCAGAAATACCCGACCTAGAAATCCAGGAAGAGAACCTACCGATTGGCGCGATGGTGCGTTCCGTCTGCCAGGCTGCCCACGCCGGACCGGAAATGCTCTACGAAGTCATGCTCAAATTGAGCTTGATGGTTGAAGGGACTGTTCCGACCTATGGCTTGTCTGTCTGGACCCTCGAATTTGGTCAACGCCCGTCGCTCAAATGGGCGGAAGGTTTACAAGAGGACGAGATTGCAGCTGGCGAAGAAGTTGTCGCTCGCGCTATCACTGCGAAAGGCTCCGTTTCGGAATTTGGCGCGGGCGATCACGCGATCTGTTTTGTACTCGCGATTCCAACGCCTGAGCGGTCCGGAGCCGCGCTCTACGGTCTCTGTGCTAAGCCGTTAACAGAAAGGCAGGCGCGAGATCTGCAAGCGATTCTTGATGTGGCCCATCTGGCCCATTCGCATGTTGCTGCCGGGAAATCGGCTGTTTCAGTTGTTGCTCCGGTAGTGACGAAATCAGCGTTGCCTGGAATGGTATTCAGTAGTCCGGCAATGGCCGAGGTATCACGCGCAGTTGAGCGGATCAAAGACTCTGAATCAACGGTCCTGATTACCGGCGAGTCGGGAACAGGCAAAGAGTTGATCGCTCGCGCGATTCATCGACTCAGCAAGCGAAGCGAAAAAGGCTTCGTCCCATTCAATTGTTCCGCTGCGCCGGCCGAACTGATCGAGAGCATGCTCTTCGGTCATCGCAAGGGAACATTTACGGGCGCTCTTTCGGATAACGAAGGCCTGATTCGTGCAGCCGAAAATGGAACGCTATTCCTTGATGAAATTGGCGACTTGCCTCTGGCGCTGCAACCCAAGCTGCTGCGATTTCTACAGGAACGCGAGATTCACACACTCGGTGAACACGTTCCGCGAAAGGTGAACATCCGCGTGGTCGCGGCGACTCACAAGGACCTTGAAGTCCTGGTTCGCGAGAAGCTCTTCCGCGAGGATCTCTATTATCGAATTGCCACGCTGAACATCCGGGTTCCCCCGCTGAGAGAGCGACCCGAAGATGTCTCGATGCTGATATCGCACTTCCTGACACACTACGCGCGCCGAAATGATCGATCGATTGCCGGCATAACGTGGGAAGCTATTCGCATTCTGGAGAACTACTCGTGGCCCGGAAACATTCGTGAGCTGGCAGGCGAGATCGAACGGCTAGTGCTCTACGCAGAAGAGGATGGTCACATCACTCCGGAACACATCAGCAAACACATCCTTGGGCGTGAGCCGCAATTTGCGAAGGTTCCAGAAGGGTCTGCGGCGAATCTCGAGCACTTGCTGGAAGACTACGAACGACGCGTTATCACCGAGACTTTGAAGCGACACGACTGTAACGTGGCACGAACGAGTGAGGCCCTTGGTCTAGGTTCGCGACAGACTCTGTATAAGAAGCTGAAGCGTCTGGCGATCGACATCGGTGATTTCCTCCAGGAGGACACTGAACCAGGTCTACAGTTCCGAACCGAGCGCAGATAAAAACATAGCTATTCATACGAAGTCGTTTGAGCGTTTGAGATTTTTCTCAAGCGCTCCTTCTTTTTGTGGGCCAGTAGGTATTCATGCTGACCAGCTGTAGCCCTTCATAACAATGTCTCACAGTCTTTGTCGCCCGCAGGCTACAACTACCAATCACTGGGAAAACCGTCGATGGACCACTAGAGATGTTGGTCCATCAAGCTGTTGCTCATCCTGACCGTCAACTCAGGGCTACAAACCTCCTCTCTCAAAAACGAGGAAAGCAAGGATTTACAACGGTTTTGTAAGTTCGCTGTCACTGGCACGGCCCTTGTAAAGGACCACTGCGTCGCGAGGCAACATGCATCGCACCAAACTGTAAGAAGCGGCAACGAACTATGAAGGCTGTAACCACAAAAGAGATTGTTTCACTGGCGGGTATCGCAATCGTCACTCCGGTTTTTGCGCTCTCAATTCTTGTTAGCGCAAGAGCATCGGCGCTGAACGAAAGCGATCTCACCCTTCTTGGAATGGCTCTTTGTGGAGCTGTGATAAGTGGCATTACTGGATTTGGCCGACGCACTGTGAAGGCAGAACCCAGGACCTGTCGCCCAAGCAGGAACCAACAGTCAATCATCGGCCATTCCTGATTCTTACAAATCATTCGCTGGTGCACTCAACGCAGTCACAACTGGCGAAAATCAACTAAGAAAACCCAAAGGAGCAACAAAATGATTAAGAGATTCTTCCGCGATGAGACAGGTCTTGAACTATCCGAGTATGCAGTAGCAGCCGCTTTGATCGCGCTCGCGACTGTCGCCGCCTTCCAGCTGCTGGGCACCAGCATCACTGGCAAGATCACCACCTTGGCGAACACGGTTAAGTAGTCACTGGAAGTCTCAATGCTTCGCCGCAGTAACTGCGGTGCATGCGCCGACGGCATCAAGTGAATCTTCAAACTACGAGGAGACATTTGAAAATGGTTAAGAACTTCTTGCGTGATGAACGGGGCCTGGAGCTGTCTGAATACGCTGTTGCCGCAGCGTTGATTGCACTCGCAACCGTGGCTGCCTTTCAGCTTCTCGGGGCCAACATCACCAGCAAAATCACCGACCTGGCGAATAACGTGAAGTAACCGCCTGGTGAGGCTGCAATAGTAAGGTCGCGCGCTTCGAGTTGAGCGAAAGCTCATCAGAGGCGCGCCACCTTACTCTATCTAAGAAAGCGCTAGCCCCAGTCTTCTTCTCAGGAATAGAAAGCGCGCTTATGTGGAATCCATCGTCAATCGCAACCGTAATCCTCCTGGTACCGCTCGCCGTAATCATCATCTATCACGACGTTCGATATCGACGGATACCTAACGCATTTGTACTCGCAACTCTGATTAGCGGGATCGCGATTAACACGATTTTCGGTGGCTTCAACGGCGTCTTAAGCAGTCTCGGTGGCTGCGCTCTGGCTTTCATCCTGATCTTTGTCTTGCACGTTTTTGGAGCGATGGGTGCGGGAGACGTGAAGCTCTTCTCTGCGTTAGGCGCAGTGATGGGCGCGAATCTCGTTGTCCCCACGTTCCTGGTTGTAGTTCTGACTGGAGGATTGCTCGCCATCGTGTCCATCATGCGCGCAGGTGCTGTGATGACAACGATGCATCGCGTCCTGCAAATCCTCGTGGGCCTGTTACCTGGTTGGGAAATGCCCAAGTTTACGGTGCCTGCAGATCGTAGGCACACGGTGCCCTACGGTGTGGCAATCACGATCGGCGGACTTATCTCAGTTGCGTTGTTTAGGTACTAGCCGATCCTGAAGGCCCTGCCAAGTAAGCAACACTCTTCCGACGGAGAATCAAAAATGCGAAACAAACGTTTCTTCATAGTGCTTTGTGGAGCACTCCTATTCGGGGTGCTCGCCGCTGTGTCTGTGAGCCGATATCTATCGAGCGCTCAGGCCTACAGTAAGAACTTAATTCCGGTTGCAGTTGCCAAGGTTGCGATTCCCGTTGGAACGAAGATCGTCCCTGAGCAAGTAATGGTGGTCCAGTTTCCTAAAGAGTCGATGCCCGATGGCGCATTCGATTCCGCTGAGAAACTTGCTGGCCGCGTAGCTGTGACCAACATCGCTCCGCGCGAACCTATCACCGAAGCGAGGATCGCTCCGGAAGGTACGGCTGGCGGTCTTTCAGCCGTGATTCCAGAAGGCTATCGCGCGATGACGGTGAAGGTTGACGACGTGGTTGGCCTCTCGGGCTTCGTGATGCCGGGAACGTTGGTAGACGTTGTTGTCACCATCGATCCAGCCGAACACGCCGGCATGCAAAACCCGATTTCCAAGATCGTCCTGCAGAACATCAAGGTCCTGGCCAGCGGTCAGAACATCGACAAGCCCGAAGATCAACGCGAAGCCAACAGCGTGAAGGCAGTCACACTTCAGGTGACTCCCGAACAGGCTGAGAAGCTGGCGCTCGCAGCGACCGAAGGCAAGTTGCAGTTGGTCATGCGCAACTCGATCGATCAGGGTGACGAAGTAACTCCTGGTGTGAACAAGCGCCAGTTGTTGGGTGGCGACAGCGCCAAGCCTGTGCCAGAGCCGGGTTCACTGAAGAGCGAACAACCGAAGACCGATGCAAAGCCGGTCCGTCGTGTCCGCGCCTATTCGCAGCCCAAGCCAGAACCAGTCAGCGCGCCGGTTCCGGCCGCTCCACGAGCTCAGGTCGAAATGATCGAAGGCGCGAAGAAGCGAAGTGTCGAATTTCCATAATTAGCGACTGCGCGAATCGCTTAGTCGTCAACCTTGCCGGTTGATGAGTGCTGTTAATCGATTAGCAAATCAGAAGGAGCAACAGATCATGCAGAGCCGTTCCCCGATCACACGCCGAGGCAGTCTAGTACTCGCGTCATTGATCATCCTTATCGCCAATTCCCTGGCGCACGCCCAGGAGACCTCTTACAAGGCCTCCTTCAGTCAGACCAAGGAAACCACTGCGGTCAATGTTCTGGTCGGGCAGTCGCGCGTGATCAACTTTGACAGACCAGTCGGCCGCTTTTCAGTCTCAAATCCTGAGATTGCCGAAGCTGTGTTGGTAACTCCCGATCAGGTCCTCGTCAATGGCAAGCAGTTTGGCCAGGTGAACTTCATCGCCTGGGAACAGTCGGGTGGCAACTATCTGGTGTTCGATGTTTATGTGAGGGCCAACCTCTCGCTGATCGATTCACAGATTCGCGCACTCTTCCCGAAAGATGACATCCGCCTGAGCCAGGCGAATGGTTCGGTTGTTCTTTCAGGAAGCGTCACCAGTCCCGAGACCGCGGCGCAGGCACAGAGCGTGGTCGAAGCCGCCGGTTTCAAGACTGTGAACATGTTGGCTTCGCCAGCCAAGGGAATCGCGCAAGTTCAACTTCAGGTCCAGGTAGCCGAGGTCAGCCGCAATCGCTTGAAGGATCTCGGAACCTCCTATGCGTATCAGGGACAGAGCTCTGGCGTTTATGCCAACACAGGTGGTGGTCCAAGCGCGTTGAAAGAGGTAGTGGGTGGAGTTCTTAGCGGAACCTTCACCAGCGCTCTCAATCTGTTTGTGATGGCAGGCAACACTGCGAGCATGATTCGCGCTTTGCAAACGCAGGGTGCGTTGCGTCAGTTGGCCGAGCCAAATCTGATTGCCATGGATGGCGAACAGGCGAGCTTTTTGGCTGGTGGCGAGTTCCCGGTACCGATCGTGCAGAGTGGTTCGGACCGCAGCACGGTCACGGTCATGTTCAAGGAATACGGAGTTCGCCTGAACTTCAAACCAACCATCATCGACGAAGACCACATCCGTCTGACACTCGAGCCGGAAGTTTCCACCATCGACTTTGCTAACGGTGTGAAGTTTGACGGCTTCGTGATTCCAGCTCTGCGCACTCGTCGCGCAAAGACCGGTATCGAACTTCGTGACGGACAGTCCTTCGCACTCGCCGGTTTGCTTGATAACTCCGAACAGCGCTCGCTGTCGAAGGTGCCGGTGCTTGGTGACGTGCCAGTGCTTGGTGCGCTCTTCAAGTCCAAGTCCTATCAGAAGCAGGAAACGGAATTGATCTTCATCGTTACCGCTCAATTGGTTAAGCCCGTCAATCGTGACGACTTGCCACAGATGCGCGGCGTTGATGGT
>DATBMP010000308.1:0-8309 GCA_036554845.1 Pyrinomonadaceae bacterium | reverse complement strand
ACAATCTGATGCAGCGCTTCTGGCAGTTCTACTCAGCCCTGGACCAATCACCCCACCGCGCTTGTAGCGAGTTTCTCTTCGAACAAACCGAAGTTCCGGAAACAACCGAGGAACTACCTGCACTCAGATTGGCTACGGGTGCGGATCTCGATGCAATCATCCGCATCAACGCCCAGATGATCATCTCGGAATGCGGAATCGATCCTCTTGTCAGAGATCCACAAGGATTTCGGGCGCGTGCTGCGCGTCGCATTGAGCAAGGACGCGTCTGGGTCTGGATCAAAGATGGAAAGCTGATCTTCAAGGCCGACATCTTCGCGCAAACCCCGGCAATGAGTTACCTCGAGGGGATCAACGTTCACGCACTCTATCGCGGCATGGGTTACGGACTTCGATGCATGAAGAGCTTGAGCACGATTCTTCTCAAACGGTCTAGTGCGCTCTGTCTTTTGGTGAACTCGCACAAACAGGAACTGTGCAGTTTCTATGAAAAAGCAGGGTTCGTACTCCGCGGTACTTACGACACGTTCTATCTCGATGCCCGCCTCACTGACGACTAAGACAAAGACTATGGAAGCCGTCAGAACCAACACACGCAAACCTTTGATCAACGTCTACATGTGGCTCGTCGTCTCAGCCGGTGTAGCAACGTGTGTTTGGGCCATCAACAGTCTGCCGGTGGGCCGCATCGACGTCTATCTACCCCTCCTCTTTCTGGCAACAGTGATTCTTGGATCGCGTGTCGCGATTCGAATCCCGCGAATCAATACCAATATCACCGTAGACGACACGTTCATATTTCTTTCACTGCTCTTGTATGGCGGTGAAGCTGCTGCACTGCTGGCGATGGCGGGCGGTTTGGCTGCGGGACTGCGCATCAGCAAGAAACCGAGAACGGTCTTATTCGCGGGCGCATCTCTGACATGCGCACTCATCATCACCTCGCGGGGCCTCGAACTTATCTTCGGTACAACTGAACTGCTGTCATTGACTCGTTCGAACGCAGTGCTCGCCCTGGGTGTGATGGGCCTGATGCAATACGTCTCTCATACGGCAATCGTCGCCACCGCGAATGCGATCAAAGACAACCAATCGATCTGGCACATGTGGAACCAGAACTTCCTCTGGATCTCTGTGACCTACTTCGCGGGCGCCGCTGCTGCTGGAATCATCGCCTTTAGCCTGAACACTGCCGGCTTCTACGCGTTTCTCGTCGCCGTACCAATCATCGCTATCGTCTATTTCAGCTACGACCGTTATTTGCGCGAGGTAAAGACTTCAGCTCGTCAGGCTGAACTTGCTGAACGCGAGCGGGCCGAAGTGGAACGACAACGTGCCGAACAAGCTGAGCGTCACGTCAAAGAGCTGAATAACTACATCGCCGAACAGGACAGAATCAGCCGCGCTCTGGAAGAGACAAAGGAACACTTCCGTCACGCAGCATTTCACGATTCATTGACCGGCCTTCCCAACCGCTCGATGTTTTCAGAATTGCTGGCCGCGGAGATCGAAAACGTCAAACTCAGACCCGATCATTTCTTCTCGGTCCTCTTCATCGATCTCGATCGCTTTAAGAACATTAACGACAGTCTTGGACACAGCTACGGCGACCTCTTGTTAGTAGCTTTCGCTGAACGTCTCGAACGAATCCTGCGACCGATCGACACGCTGGCCCGGTTTGGCGGTGACGAGTTTGCAATCCTTCTCACCAGCACTTCTTCACCCGCCGACGCACTGCGTGTTGCTGATCGTATTCTTGAAGATCTCACCCTGCCCTTCGACTTAAACAAGAACTCCTCATTCACCTCCGCCAGCATCGGTATCGCGTTGAGCAGCAGCGGTTACGACCGGCCTGAAGACGTTCTTCGCGACGCCGACACCGCCATGTATCGCGCAAAAGAGAATGGCAAAGGTCGTTACGAAGTTTTCGATACAGACATGCACGCGCGTGCTGTTTCGCGTCTGCGTCTCGAACGCGACCTGCGCCAGGCAATCGACGAGAAGCAATTCTCTGTCTACTACCAGCCGATCATCTCTCTGGAGTCAGCAAAACTGGCCGGCTTTGAAGCGCTGGTCCGTTGGAACCACCCCATCGAAGGTTTGGTCTCTCCCGCTGACTTTATTCCCGTGGCTGAAGAGACCGGCTTGATCTTGCCGATCGGCCAGTGGGTCCTCGAAGAGGCCTGCAAGGCCGTGCACAAGTGGCAACAGAATTCGCCCCGACACCGCAACCTGAGTCTCAGTGTGAACCTTTCAGGAAAACAGGTTTCCCAGCCTGACCTGCTGGAGAAAGTGCAGTGGGCACTCGATAAGAGTGGGCTCGAGCCACGTTTCCTCAAGTTGGAGATCACCGAAAGTGTGGTGATGGAAAACGCAGAGGCAGCGACGGCAATGTTCAAACGTCTGCGCGCGCTGGGCGTGCAGCTTAGCATCGACGACTTTGGCACCGGCTATTCGTCGTTGAGTTACCTCCACCGCTTCCCCTTGAACTATCTGAAGATCGATCGGTCGTTCGTAAGCCGGATGACTGAGACGAGCGACAACGCAGAGATCGTGAAGACGATCGTTACGCTGGCCCACAACCTCGGTATGCAAGCGATTGCTGAGGGTGTTGAAACTCCTGACCAGTGCGAAAAGCTGCGCGCAATCGGCTGCGAATTCGCTCAAGGTTACCTCTTCTCACGACCAATCGATCGCAATGCTGTGTTAGCGATGCTCGCGGACGAGATCGAAAGCGAGATTCAGTTGAGCATCAGTGAAGAGAGTCTTCATGGGGAAGTAGTGAGTGTTTATCCGATGTAGCCCAGGAGTTGTTGGCGACTGAAGAGTTCGCGACAACTAATCATCAAAAGTGAGGATCAAGTAAGTGAATAGCGAAACAAAAGGCTGGATCAATCCCATCGGCGAGTAGGAGCGCGGGCGTCCCCGCCCGCCATCAGGCGGAGCGCGGGCGTCCCCGCCCGCCATCAGGCGGAGCGCGGCGTCTCGCCCGCAATGAGAACCCAGGGCGTCTTGTCTACTTCGAGTGCACTTCACCTTCATTCGTAGTGGGTGAGGCGCCCCTTCGTTTTTAGGGATGCCCACCCACCGCTGCGGGCGGGACGCCCGCGCTCCACGAGAATTTCCTTCCCTACCTGCAAGTTTTCTCTCCACTCCTGCGCTTTACAGTACGAGACCGTCCTTATGAAAGTGACGGAAACGGATCGTGGCTGGCAAAGCTACATCCCAGACTCGTCGGGCCACTTTGATTGGACCAGGAAGGGAGATCATCGACTTGAGAACCACCACACGCGGCAACATCGACGTTCGCACACTGTTCATTGCGCTGGCAGCTTTGTCGTGGGCGTTCCTTCTGGCTCCATCAATACGTGGCCAGTCATTTGACATCAATGGAACGGGCTACAACGTGCGCATCTCAGTGATAAGCACTGGGGACAAAACCGGCTACGACACGGTCATCGAGAGCGCTTTATCCTACAAGGTTGCGATCAGCGGCCGCTGCCCTGAAAAGTGGAAACTGAAGAGTGCAAAGATCCGCAAAGCGGATGGAACCGCTGAATTCCTGCCTGTTGATACTGACAACCGAAGCATCTCCCCCGATCACGGGGCGACCTCCAGATTCATCTCGATCATCTCGAATTACAAAAAACCCGATCTGGATTCCTACAATCAGTTTTTCGCCAAGCAAAAGCCGGTTAGCTATCTGACCAACGCATGCGAGAACGAATTGAATCGGCTGGTGAAAGAGGGAAAGAGTCGCACACGGCTGCTGCAAGATGGCTTTGATATGACTATCTTCAAAGCCTATGACGCAGAACTCGAAGTCTGGTGCAAGGACGACCACATCATCAAAGATCCCGATCGAAAATACACCGCGCATACGGACGTTCATGCCGTCGTTCGCTGCGAAGGAACAGGCTATCAACCACCAAGGAGAACGACGCCCCCGGGAGCCCACCCTCCCAAGCCGCCGCAAAGAACTCCTCCACCACCACCGCCGCTGACTGCGGTTTCGGTCGAGGCCAATCAGGATCTGACAAAGGGTAAGTCGTGTCCGGTGTACGTAACCTTCAGCGGCAAGATCAGCGCTAACCCGGATAGCCAATTCGCGACTTTCAATACGAGGTATCGCTTCATCGGTGAGAACAACTACCAGTCACCCTGGGTGAATGTTTCGATCAAACGCGGTGAGACCAGGACCGTAGTGGGTCGTCGTTTCATTCAGACTCCGAAGAACAACCCGGGAGGTACGATCGCTTCGCCGGGAGGCAAGCCTAAGATCCCGCTGCACAACGGTTGGATGATGTTGGAAGTTGATCTACCGATAGCGAGCAAAAAATCCGGAAAGGCAAACTTCTCGGTGGACTGCAACCCGGTGAATCCCGGGTCGCGAATCAAGGCATCGAACTAGTCAGGAGCGGGGTGGCAAGCGCAGTGCGACACCCCCTTGGGGATTTCGGATTTCGGATTTGGAATTTGACTCGCGTTCGCGCCATCAGTTCCTTTCCATTTCAAGGCTTTGCCCTAAGAGTCGTTTTCATTCACACCGGGCCCGGTGACTAGGGGCGGGGACTGAGGAGACCAACCGTTTCAACGGTTTCTATCTTTCAATAATTCGTAACCTATTCACCACCAAAAGCTTCAGCGCATCGAGAAACCGTTAAAACGGTTGGTCCATCGTCGTCGTCCTGATCAGCGGGCTAAAGCCCGGTGTGAATGAGAGTCGGTTCTCAGACTTTTGAGGCAAGGCCCCTTTCAAACGAACCTCACATACCGTGGAAAATCCGAAATTCGAATTCCGAAATTTCCACCTGTATTACTGCGCGCAGTCTTGATTGGTTCGGGTCACTGAGGTGCCGAAGCGTTGTTGGTACTCAGCTGAGGTCAGGAATGCACAGACCATTGCCCGATAGTTGTTCGGCGCCTGGTTGTTCAGGATGTTCAACCAGAAGTCGTACCCACTCTGGTCCGTATCCCTCCGCAGGTACCCAAAGTACTGCATCAAGACAAACGCGCGGTTGTACTCTCGGTTCTTGAAGGCGCTGATTTCGATCACATCCAGCAACACCTGTGCACGGGTCTTGCCCGCATTCATCGCAGTGATCTGTTGCTGCCGCTCAGCGGTGAAGGGCGACAACGAAGCCGAATCGAACAGCTTGTTTACAAATTGAGCATTGGTGAAGTTCAAAGTTGGATAGGCTTGCAGGAACTCCGGTCGCTGCACAAAGGCATTCGCAAAATCGATCGTGCTTTGCGGAACTCCTTCAATAATCAAAGCTCTATCCGCCACGAACTTCGCAAACGTGAGATTTGCTCGCGTCGTGCTACCCGGCCAGGTACCAAACGCCGCGCGATGCATTCGGTAGACTACCGAACCCGTCCGCTGAAACTCTGCCTCAACAAAGTAAGCCGCACTCACGTCGATCCGTCGCAGATGAATGCAAGCGATATCACTGCCGCACGCGGTTAGTTGTCCAGTCCAATAATCCCATCCACCTTGATCCGGTTCACGATTGAGAAAATCAAGATAGTGACGCCGCACGAATGTCCGCGGATCGTCAATCGGATTGGGCGGCTGAAGGACCGTATAGTTTGCCGTTGAAACAACGCTGGGGACCCAGCCTGATTTGAATGCTCTCACCTTAAGCGTCAGACTCTGATTCACCGATAACGAACTACCATTCTGGATAGTTGGATGACTTTGCGTGGGCTCAGCTCCATTCGTTGTGTAATGAAGCGCAGCTCCTTGCGTCTCACACCGAATGGTCACCACGATGGGCGCCATCGCAGCCATGCTTCCGGGAAACATTGTCGGTTGGAGCACGACCAGAATACCCGTCACCTGCACCGGCAGTGGCTGATGGAATGTGGTTCCATCGCCCAGTTGCGATTCCTGATTCTGTCCCCAGCTCCGCAGAGTACCGTCGGCCAACAGGACCAACGCATGAAAGTCTCCTGCGGAAGCCGCTGTTGCCGTTGTGATGTTGGGAACTTGTCGAGGTGTGGGTGATGCCGAACTTCCGGATTGCTGCGCTGGATCCCATCCCTGGGTCCATACCGTACCGTCAGTTCTGACTGCCACCGTAAATCCCCAGCCCGCAGCGGCAGCGACAAAGTTCGTCATTGAGTTTATCTGCGTTGGCGTAGGGTTGGTCGAATTAGGATTCGACAGACCTGTCTGCCCATAACCATTGCTGCCCCAACCCCAAAGCGTACCGTCAGTCTTCACGGCAACAACGTGGTTCTGGCCGGCTGCCAATGTTCTTACGTTGGTGATCCCAGGTATTTGTAAAGGCGAGTACCTTGAATTCGCCTGATCAAGCGTCCCTAACTGACCACTTATGTTGCTGCCCCAGGACCAGACGGTCCCATCATTTTTCAATGCCAGGGAGTAGTTGCCGGCCGCAGCGACGGCGGTGATGTTTGTGAGACCAGGTACCTGTCGCGGAGTTGGATCAAGAGTGCTGTTTGCGAAGCCTAATCCCAATTGTCCAAATTCGTTGCCGCCCCAGACCCAAACGGTTCCATCCGATCGCAGCGCCATCGAATGATTCATTCCAGCGGCAACGCCAACAATATTGGTGAGTCCAGGAATGTTGGAGGGAACTGGATATGCAGGGTCGGTTCCGAACAACTGGCGAAAGGAGTTCGAGCCCCACCCACTAACACTTCCATCGGATTTGATGGCGAGTGTGTGAAAAGGACCAACGGCAATGTGCGTCACTCCAGACACGGAAAGTTGGACCGGATTTGATCGCTGGCCGGTAAAAGCGCCGTCGCCTAACGAACCAGAATCGGTTCGACCCCAACCCCAAACGCTTCCATCACTCTTAACTGCGAAGCTTCGATAGAACGAGCTTCCAATCTTCGTGACACCACTGAACACGGCATTAGGAACTACTTGCGTTATCGCGGTTGCTGAATTGTTGGTGAGATTGTTATCAAACCTCGCACTGCTTGCGGTGATGGTATTGCTAATCGTCGCTCCAGCCGGCGCGGTTACGCGAGCGACAATGCTGACCTCAATCGTGTTAGTCGTTACGTTGCCCGCATTAACAGTGACAGTGCCATTGGTTCCCGGCGCCGGACCAGCGCAGCTGCCGATGTTGGTTGCGCATGAAACAAAGACCAATCCCGAAGGCAGGTGATTGGTGACAGTAAGATTCCGTGCATCGAACGGACCATGATTAAAGACCTGGACGCGATAGGTCACCTCAGCGCCACTGCCAACCGGATTTGGACCACTGTTCAACAACAGGCTCAAATCTGCGGTCGGTGGGGGCGGCGGATTTCTCAAAGCAAACGTCACCGTTGGTGCGTTAGTCAGATTGGTTAGTGCAAGCTCTGAAGTGTGCGAGGCAACAACGTAAGAATCGGGCCAGCCTCCACCTAAACCCACAACGGGCGCGAGTCGCTGATTCCCGTCGCCATACCGTTTGATGATGGTCCCATCGCGTCTCAACTCCACTTCAAAATTCACGGGATTCTCACCCCTCGTCGTGCCGTCTGGCATCGGGGAATCAAATGTCACACCTTGCCAGCGAAGGATGATTCGATCTTCGTCCGGAGTCACGAGGTAGACATCATCGCCCGCTCTACGATCGGTGCGCAGATCGTCCCACGCTACGGCAATCGCTTTACTGCCCGTCAGAAGATTGACCGAGCTAAAAGGATCAAAGCCCGATGAAGGCCCAGGCAAGTAAAGTACTCCGTTACTTGAGACCATTGCACCACTGTGGGTGCTGTTCGTGCCAAAGAAAGGAAACCCAAACGGCAGAGCAATGTTTTTGAAGCTATCGTCTGCTATTAAGCCCAATGGAGTTCCACCGGTGGAGAGAGCGCTCGGTCCACTCTGACTAACAGTGTAGGGATCGGCGGTGCCCACAGGCACTGAGAGAGGAACAGCGGTAATTGGCCCGGCATTCCCTGCTTCGTCGACGGCTCTTAATCCGATCATGCCGGTGGGGTGCCGCCAGGGAATCTGAATCGTCACATTTTGAAACTGGCCCGCGACATTTGGAACCGGGCCAGGCAGTGGAGTCGCCGATTCAAACGTCGCAACGTCATTGAGATTGCCTTCTGAAAAGCGGAGCTCGTAAGCGGCCACCTTGCCACTGTTACCATCGTCACCCGGCGAGGCCCAGGTCATCAGATGAAAGGGGAAGTTCGAACTATGAAGAACAAAGTTTGGGGCGGCCGCCGGCGCCGTCACATCGGTGCTGACTATTCCCAACAATGAGGCATTGGCATCGAATGCTCGTCCCGTCGCGAACGGGAAAGTATCGAGGTATTGCCACGGAGCAACATAA
>DATBMP010000287.1:0-9775 GCA_036554845.1 Pyrinomonadaceae bacterium | reverse complement strand
AAAAGCGAGAGAAAGATTGTCGTTTCGGGTTAATTGATACGGTTTTCTATAGTATTTTTGCTTCTGAATACTTGATGAACCTATGGGACTTAAAAGCTCGAATAGCGTTGGCTGCTGTTTGGACAAGCCAATTCCTGATTTCAGGAAGGCCAGCGGAGCGCGGGCGTCCCGCCCACATTTCGGAGAAGCGTACTGCGAGAAGCCCAGGCGTCCCGCCCGCAATTCGAAGACACGAGGCTTTGAACGAATAAGCCTTTGCGTACGGCTCGGCCGCACCCTTGCTGTAAGCCTGCGGCTTACCGAAGGTTCATACACTTGATCGAGGCTCTGCTTCAAAGCTGTGAGTTTAGGCACAGCCTGATATTTAAGTTGTCTAACGGAAAGCCGCAGGCTTACCGCAAGGGTTGCGGCAGAGCCGTACGTAAAAGACTTTCTGTGCAAAGCGGTGCTGCGAGGCGGGGGCGAGACGCCCGCTCTACTGATCTCAAGCGGCAATCGGCAATCGACAATTGTCGATCGTCAATGACCTACCTCATCGACTTCTCAATCGCTGCCTCAACCAGGGGCGCCATCACCTCATAACCTTTTTGATTTGGATGCAGCCCGTCGTCGCTCAGCTCGTTCTTCAAAAATCCCTTCTCGTCACGCATTGCTGAGTAGTAGTCGAGATAGACCAATCTGTTTTTTGCGGCGTACGACTTCAACCATTCATTCATGCTCACAATGCGTTCGGGTGCGCGACGAACACTCTGCACAATCGGCTTTCCATCTCGCATCTCGTAGTCGCTAATCGGAAGTATCGATGCAAGGACCACTTGTATGCCATTCAGTCGCGCGAGTTCAGCCATCGAAACGAGATTGCCTTGAATCGCTTCCAACGTAGTTGGCCCAGTGTTTCCCGCCAGATCATTTGTGCCCGCAAGGATGACTACTACCTTCGGTTTTAGATCGATCACGTCGGGACGAAAACGAATGAGCATTTGTGGAGTTGTTTGACCACTAATGCCGCGATTGATATATGGCTTGCCAGGAAAGAACCCGCCGTAGACGGGATCGTCCCACGAGTCGGTGATCGAATCGCCAAAGAAGACTACGCGCTTCTCGTTTCGCGCCGGCGTGGCAACTGCCAGGTTTGCATCGCGGTAGATCGATAGCTGAGCAAAATCTTTCAGCCGTTTGTCCATTGACGTCAGACGCTGGGTAAGATCTGCGCACGGTTCTGCCACCTGGGTTTGTGCAGTTGTTAATTGAGTGGCGGCGGAAAGAAGAACGATCAAAGAGATACACTTGAACAAAACCAGACCTCCGAGGGAATTGGGGATTGTCGATTGCCGATTTTCGAGTGTCGCTTGACGATTGCTCCTTTTTTCTCGCAGTTCGCTCATTGAAATCCCTGTGCTGTTTTGTTGGAAAACGGTAGCAGCCGATCACGGCAATCGACAATCGACACTCGAAAATCGACAATCAACTCAGCCTTATTCAGCCAAGACAATCAGGTGCAGCTCTTTTGGTCCATGCACACCGATCGTTAGCGTTAACTCGACGTCAGCAGTCCGGCTTGGACCAGTAATAAAGGTCGCCGAACGACACGGGCCTTCACGACCGATTGATTCGCGGGCCAGATCAGAAAGAACAGTCGTCAAACTCTGTTTGATCTGTGAACTTTCGACTATCGCAATATGAATCGGAGGCAAGAGCGAAACTAACAGCGCCTGATCCTCATCACTCGTAATGGCGATGGTGCCAGTCTCAGCAATTGCATAAGCAACCGTTGTGACGCCAACCTCACGTGAAGCCAGATGAGCGATCAGTACTTCCTTCTTTCTATCTCCGAAACTTGAAACGGAAGTCGCCGCGAACCCGCTCTGCTCGAGGTGCCCCTTCAGACTGCACTGCGACAGAAATTCAGAACCCGATAGCGCAACTTGCGTAGCACCTGCTCCGCGACAGATCTCGATGACGCGGTCAGCAATTAGTTCGCGCGCGGTAACGATTGTCACTTTGGCACCGACAGCAGTCGCTTCCGCAGTGAATTGCTCCACCAGCGAAACATCGGCACTCCACTTCGTGGGATCAACAAACTCTGGGATCATCTGAGGCCTAACAGTCTCAGTTCGTCCGAGCGCACTTCGTACATCATCCAGCACGGATGCAGTCGCATTCTCACCCATTGTGATCCTGCTCCTTCCACCATGCTCGAAACGAACTTTCATTCGGCGCCGCAACGTCTCGATAGCGAAGCCACGAGCCCAATCCAGGAAAGTTAATCCGGCGCAACTTGCCATTCTTCCCCATCATTCGAGCAACCCTGCGACCAATCGCACCCATTGCGCTGAAAATCCGCGGACGACTACCCAGCAGCGAAAACCCGTGCATTGCCGTACGCTCGCTAAACTTTCCACCCTGCTGCTCCATGACCTTCGCGCGCAAGTTCAGCAGAAGATCTGGAATGTTGATGTTCACCGGGCATGCAACTCGACAAGCACCACATAGACTGGACGCAAAAGGCAGTTCCCTCGCCTTCTGCAAACCCTGCAGTTGAGGTGAGATGATCGCGCCAATCGGACCCGGATAGATCCAACCGTAAGCTTGACCACCGATCTTCTGATAGACGGGACAGACATTCAGACACGCACCACAACGTATGCAGTAAAGCGATTCGCGCATCTGCTCATCGGCAAGTATTCCTGTGCGTCCGTTATCCAGAAGGATCAGATGAAGTTCGTGCTCGCCGTCGTCCATTCGTGGTCCATTGAGAAAAGAAACGTACGACGTCAGTTTTTGTCCGGTACCACTCCGCGGCAAGAGTTGGAGGAAAACAGCGAGGTCCGAAAAACGCGGCAGCACCTTTTCAATACCAACAACCGCCACATGAATTCTCGGAACCTGTGTCGTTAGTCTGATGTTGCCTTCGTTCTCAACCAGAACAATCGTTCCGGTCTCTGCAATCGCGAAATTAGCGCCACTGATGCCGATTCCTGCCGTGAGAAACTCATTCCTTAAACGCGCGCGCGCGATGGCCGTGATCTCTTCCACCTCGTTCGGTCGTTCGACAGCCAGCTTGTCCGCAAACAGGTCTGAGATCTGACCCCGCGTCTTGTGTATCGCAGGCGCGATGATGTGCGTCGGCTTTTCATGGGCCAGCTGGATTATGTATTCACCGAGATCTGTTTCAATTGGCCTAACGCCTGCGGCTTCGAGTGCGTGATTGAGTTCGATCTCCTCGGTGGCCATCGATTTCGCTTTCACCGCGGACTCCACATTTCGCGACCGCGCGAGTTCAACCACATAGCGATTCGCGTCCTCATCATTGCGGGCCCAGTAGACTTTGCCACCAAGTTTCTGGACGTTGCTGGCGAGTTGTTCGAGGTAGTAATCGAGGTTGTTGATCGTGTGTTCTTTGACTTCGCGGGCCCGGGTACGAAGTGTTTCCCAATCAGGCGTATCAACCAATGCCACGCGCCGCTTCTCGATAAAGGTCCCGGTCGCGTTCTTCAACGCCGTCTGCAGAATCGGATCCTCGAGCGCTGCATGGGAACGAGCAGTTAAGTTCGGAGTCATCGTCATTTGTTTACGCGTGGGCCAACAACTCGGCCAAGTGCATGGTTTTAACCGGCGAGCCGGCTCGACTCAAACCACCAGCAATCTGCATCAAGCAACTCGAGTCGTTAGCCACCACATATTGGGCGCCGCTTCTGTTGATTCTCGCGATCTTCTCTTCGAGTATCGCATTCGAGATCTCGGCGTACTTCACTGAAAACGTTCCACCAAATCCGCAGCACGTATCGGGCGCTTCCATCTCAACGTAATCGATGCCTCGAACGGCACGAATCAGACGGCGTGGTCCCTCTGAAATATTCAGTTCGCGCAAGAGATGACACGCGTCATGGTAAGTCACGCGTCCGTCGAAGGACGCGCCGACATCCTCGACCTTTAGTTCATCGACTATGAATTCCGAGAACTCTCGGAGCCGTGTTCGAACACCTTCGATAGCTCGAAGTCGCGATTTATCTGTCGCACCGTGAAACAACTCTTGATAATAGTTTCGGACCATCGCTGTACATGACCCGGAGGGGGCAACGATAAAGTCTGCACGCTCGTTCTGAAAGACATCGATGAAGTGTTCGGCAAGGGCACGCGCATCTTTGCGGTAGCCAGTGTTGAAAGCCGGTTGACCGCAACAGGTCTGCGCCGGGTTGAAGTCAACCTCAACACCGAGACGACGCAGGGTTTTCACCATCGCGATGCCGACTTGTGGAAACACCTGATCGTTAAGACAGGTGATGAAAAGGGAGACGCGCATGGGTTAGTGGCGGTTGCGGATTGCGGATTGCGGATAATTTCGGATTGCGGATTTCGGATTTCGGATTTCGGATTTCGTGTTCGGTTATCGAGCTTCTCAGATTGATTTGCGCCCCTCAGCCAAAACAAAATCCGCAATCCGCAATTCCAAATTCGAAATTCCAAATTCGAAATTCCAAATTCCGACATCCCTTACCCCTCAATCGGATTCCGCAACGTCCCAAGCTTCTCAATCGTTACCTCAAAGACATCGCCCGGTTTTAAGAGCACCGGTGGCTCGCGAAAGATTCCCACTCCTTCAGGCGTTCCGGTCGCAATCACATCACCAGGCTCAAGAGTAATCGCCTGCGAGATGTAAGAGATCAAATACGGGATCTTGAAGATCATCTTGCCCGTGTTCGAAGCTTGCATCACCTTGCCGTTCAAACGACCCTCAATATTCAGATTATGTATGTCGGCAATTTCTTCACGCGTTGTGATGAATGGCCCCAGCGGAGCAAATCCATCCAGGCCTTTTCCGCGCGTCCATTGGCCATCCGCGAACTGCAGATCGCGGGCGCTGACGTCATTGATCATCGTGTAGCCGAAAACGTATTCGAGTGCTTCATCTTCAGGGACTTTGCTGGTCCGTCGTCCCATCACCACTGCAAGTTCCGCTTCGTAATCTACCTTCTCGCTTATCGCGGGCAATATGATCGGTGCGTTATGCGCGCTCAACGAATTTGGCAGTTTGTTGAAGATCATCGGCGCCTCGGGAGGTTTCTGTCCCTGCTCGATAGCGTGATCTGCATAGTTGCGTCCGATCGCGATAATCTTTCCCGGAAAGACGGCGGGCAGATATTCGATGGCTTCGGGTGCCGAGATCACGCCTTCATTTAACGAGATTGCCTCGTCACCCGCACGGGCAATCACCCGCTGAATATCTTCGAGCGCCTTTGGTCCACGCTGAATCAATTCGAGCGTACTACTGATCCCTGGAAGCCATTCCGCGACTGGACCACCGATGCTTTGAACTTCACGGGCCAGCGCTCCGACATCTACAACATACTCGCCGAACAGGGCACCTAACCTCTGGTGCGTTGATGGCGGCTTGCGAAATTGTGTTAGTTTCATAATGAGATGTCTTATTCTTTTGGACCGTTACGGGTACCACGATCGACACGGTGAATTCAAGGTCCCCATGCTTCCCCAGAGCGGGAAAATAACACACACCGCGAATCATCATGAGCAAAAACTATTTCGATTTAACAGACAGAGTAGCAGTTGTCATCGGAGGAACATCAGGAATCGGTCGCGCCATTGCACACGGCCTTGCCGACGCCGGCGCTGACGTGGTTCCGACGTCTCGACGGAGCGAACAGGTCCAAAAGGCCGCCTCCGAAATGCGTGAGAAGGGGCGCCGCACTCTCGAAATAACTTCCGATGTTGGTGATCGCACGTCGCTCGACGCACTACTCCAACAGAGCGTCGAAGCGTTTGGCAAAGTGGATATTCTTGTGAACTCTGCTGGCAAAACCAAACGAACACCAACACTCGATGTGGAAGACGAGGAATGGGATGACATTCTGGCTACGAACCTGAGCGGTACGCTACGTTCATGTCAGGTATTTGGCCGCCACATGCTTGATCGTGGTTACGGTCGCATCATAAACATCGCCTCGCTTTCTACGTTTGTCGCGCTATATCAGGTTGCGGCGTATTCAGCGAGCAAAGCAGCAGTGGCGTCACTCACAAAGTCGTTGGCCGTAGAGTGGGCGCCGTTTGGGGTGAATGTTAATGCAATCGCTCCGGGTGTCTTCCGCACAGCGCTGAATCAAAAGCTGCTTGATGAGACTGAGCGTGGTCGCGAGTTTCTATTGCGCACTCCAATGAAAAGGTTTGGGAAAGTTGAAGAGCTCGCTGGTGCAGCAGTATTTCTCGCTTCCGACGCAGCAAGTTTTGTGACCGGCGAAGTCTTGGTGGTTGACGGCGGTTTTCTCGCCAGTGGCGTAAACCAGTGAGCACTAACTCGTAGGGCACTCAATACCAGTCCGACGTAGCGTTAATTGAAAAACTTGTGACTGACATCGATAGTCAGCAGTTCTAAACGTCAGCGCCTTAAATGATCAACAGGCGGGCGGCCTGGCCCTTACAACGTTATTTTGTTTGATCTGAGTCGTGTGATGGCGCATCATTCCATCTAAAGCGACAATACGAAACAGATGGTCCCAAAGAGATCGTTCGACCGCAATTAAAGAAGGAGAATCTATAATGAGAATCCCTCGGAGATACTTACGCAGCCTGAATATCTTGAGTTTGGTTTTGCTAATCACCGCAGCCAGCAATGCCCTGGCCCAGAACAATCCTCAGTACGCGATTCAACGCGCGCAGGGAGCGATACGAGATCAGATCTGGCGCGATCACGGTGGGGCAAACAACATCGATGTTTCGTTTCCGGAATGGAATCAGGCCGAAACCTACCGCGTTTCAAACACATTGACGGGCGTGCGTGGTCGCGGCGTCTTCACGCGCCGAAACAACTACCAGGATGCGCGCGCGTTTTCGTATGAAGCCGTTATCAATGTTCGCAATGGACGTGTGGACCGCGCCGAATACCGCGTGGATGGTCAAGGAAACACGGGCGGCGGCAGCGAGGTAGATTATGATGTGCCGAGCTGGTTAGTCGGCTCGTATCGCGGCAGAAATCCGGGAGGCAACCGGCAGAGATTGACGTTAACTATCAATCGTAATGGACGTGTCAGAGCTGTCTATGACAACGGCACAAGGGATCGCGGCAACTACGACAACGGTTTGATCAGATTTGGTGGGGACCTTGGTTGGACCATTACTCAATCAGGCAATGACATTCGCGCCCGAGACATAAGAACAGGTCGCTCCGAAAAGTTTACCCGCACCTCAGAATCAATCGACAACGATGACGAAGACGAAGTCGACTCGAACGTACCCAGATGGATGGTCGGCACGTTTCGTGGGATGGCTCCCAGTGGTGAGGCCGAGTTGAGCATTGGTCCGGATGGCACAGCATCGATTCGATCGATCTCCACGAATCGACTTTTCAACGGCAGAGTTGACAATCGAATCCTGACCTTTGAATTCGGCTCCTACGATGTCGAGCGCGAAGGACGAGGCATTCGTACCATCAACCGCAATGACCGTAACAACCGCACCTCTTACACACGTGTGAACTAGCTTTTCGAGTGCGGTGGCAAACGCGACTCCGCTTTGGACCCGTCTGATCGTTCAGTGACCCCAGGATCCAAAGCGGTGTCGCGCTGCGCCTGTCACTCCACATCACAGCTCCAGGACATCGGGGAACTGATATTCCTTTCCCGCCACCTCCCTCTGAATCGTGGGCCAATCAGGAGTTGCGGTGATGATTTCCACACGATCAGCGTACGCTATGCAGGTCTCCTCAACCTTTGATCCAGTCACTGATGGGTTCCAGGCAAACGCCTGACTCTCCTGAACCTTGTCGGTCGATTTCGGATGGGCCACCCAATCGCGCGTACGATATCCTGCCGCTCCTCCCTGATGATGCAACTTCTCTTCACCCGGAAATCCTTCCTCGTTATAAGCACTCGCAGCGATCTCATAGAGTTCGCTACCGATGATTCCTGGTCGTGTGGCAGCACAGAGTTCGGCATTAACCCTTGCACTCGCTTTTGTTCGCCGATCGAGTTCATCCGACCTTTTTCCTGCACAAACAATGCGCGTCAGTGATGCGACCAAACCATTTCGTCGCACACAGACCACGATCATGAGATTGTTTCGCCAGGGTGTGTCTTTAGGAACGGGATGCCGATACTTCTGCAAACGATCGTCAGCAGCCACCAGGGTAACAATTGATTTCGCGCCGATTGCCGTAAGTGCATCGTCAACTTTACGCGCAACCTGGCGTTCGGTGATTCCAGGCTCAACTGATCTGGCCAAATCTCCAATCACTGCGCCTGCATCTTTTCCCAAAGCCCGGTAGCGTTCAATCTCAGGGTCCGTGAGCCGGTATCTCGTTTGTGAGATCGCGCCCTCGATCAATTTCACGTTTGGACCAAATGGGGTGTCGGCGCCAAGTGGAAGAGCTGAACTATTTAGCGATTGTGCCAATTCTGAAACCACAGTGGGGCTCGCCTTCTCCTCTTCCCAGGCAAACTCGACTGGTTCAAAGGCAGCGCCACCCAACTCTTCATTCGCAATGCGCTGGATCTCAATCCTGCTCGCGATTACGAACCTTTTCCCATCACGTCGCACAAACAAAGTGGCCACGCCGTTTTCGCGACTCGTATCAACTCCGTTCGTGCCACCTGCTGACAACCAGCTGAAGTTGGGTTGGGAGTTAATTAAAATTCCCCCCAATCCTCCGTCAGCACACAACCTGACAAGTCGTTCGGTTTTCTCTTCGATCTCGCTACTCATTGAAGTCACTCCTGAGTTTTCAATCATCGATCGAACGCATGCTCTTTGCTACTCGAAGAAATGCTCGTGCAGCGTGCGAGAGCGTGGCACCCTTTCGATAAACCAGGTACAGCCGCCTCTCTAATCGCATCTCGCGAACCGTTAATGCAACAACCTGCTTACGCGCGATCTCCACCTGGGCAGTCAAGCGCGGAACCAGGGCTACGCCCATCTCTTTTTCAACCAGGCGCTTGATTGCTTCGAGTGTCGGCATCTCGAGTGAAATGTTCAAAGGGGTCTTGTACTTCTCGAAGGTGCGCACCACGCGATCGCGATATGGCGATGGAACGTTGTGCGCTATGAATGATTCGGCGCCAAGCTCACGCACAGAAACCGTTTCCTTACCAGCGAGTGGATGATTCGGAGCAACGATCAATGCGAGTTCGTCGGTGATCACGGGTATCGAAGCGATACCGCCTTCACCTGGTTTGAACGAGACGATTCCAATCTCGACGCCGCGGCCCAACACTTCGGAAGCGATCCGGCTCGCCAAACTACGCTTGATCTCCACTTTAATATGCGGATGACGCGAACGAAACACGGGCAATACGGGCAATAAGTACATCACAGTGTATTCGTTTGCGCTGAGGGTGAGCTTGCCGCGGTCCAGGTCCTTGAGTTCGCGGATCGCAGAGTGCGCAGTCTTACGCAGATTGAGCATCTGCTGGGCGAACTCGAGCAGCACGCGTCCGGCGGCAGTTAGTGTTCCATCCTTTGACGAACGATCAAAGAGAGGCTCGCCCAGTTCGGCCTCGAGACGGCGAATCGCCTGACTCACCGCCGGTTGGGTTCGATGCAACGACTCGGCCGCCCGCGAAAAACTCTGTTCGGTGGCTACGGCGACAAGCACTTCAAGTTGGTTGATGTCCATGGGTGGTCAGGTGTCGGTGGTCAGTTGTCAGTGCTTGGATGTCACGGGCTCAGAGGTCAGATAGTCACATGTCTAGGTCAGAGTCAGAAGTCTGATGTCACAGGTAAGAAGTCTGATGTGACTGGTCAGAGATCTGATGTCACGGGTCAGAAG
>DATBMP010000281.1:0-3125 GCA_036554845.1 Pyrinomonadaceae bacterium | reverse complement strand
ATGAGTTAGATGTTTGATTAGATTGCTTAATTCACTTAGATTAAGCACCACAATTTTGAAGCGAACACACAATCGGCAATCGGCAATTGGAAATCGGCAATGTATTTCAGATCCCGGGCTCCGCACAACGCTAGCCTTGTGAACCCCGCCAGGCCGGGAACGGAGCAACGGTAGCAACGGAAGCGTGTGTTGCGGGTAAGTCCGGGGTCTGGCCAAAACAAAGGATGAAGGCGGAAGGATGAAGGATGAAGGCAGGACGATGAAGGTGTTCGCTTCAACCTCATTCTTTATCCTTCACTCCTTATCCTTCATCCTTCATCCTTTATCCTTCATCCTTCATCCTTTAGTCTTATGACCTATCAGGTAATTGCTCGCAAATGGCGACCTCAGAGCTTTGAAGAAGTAACCGGCCAGGAACCCATTACCCGAACCTTAAGAAACGCGATCGAGCACGATCGTCTTCACCACGCTTATCTCTTTTCCGGAGCCAGAGGCGTCGGTAAAACCACAACCGCGCGGTTACTGGCAAAAGGGCTCAATTGCCACAAACACCCGAGGCCAACTCCGAATCCCTGTCGCACAGACGATCCTTCCTCCTGCGCGTCATGTCGAGAGATAAGTGAGAGCCGCTCAATTGATGTACAGGAGATCGATGCTGCTTCACATACACAAGTCGACAACGTACGGGAAACCATAATCGCTTCGATTGGTTTTGCACCCGCTCGTGACCGGTTCAAGATCTTTATCATTGACGAAGTGCATATGCTCTCCAGTCACTCGTTCAATGCCCTCTTGAAAACTGTCGAAGAGCCACCCGATCGAGTCGTGTTCATCATGGCCACGACCGAGAAACACAAGGTGCCGGATACCATTCTGTCACGCAGCCAGCAGTTTGAATTTCGCACGATTGCGACGCCAAAAATCGTCGAACGTCTGAAACAGATCGCCGCCGCCGAGCAAATCAAAGTCGCGGATCAGGCTTTGCGGGAGATCGCCCGAGCTGGCGAAGGATCGATGCGGGATGCTCAATCGGCGTTTGATCAGGTTATCAGTTTTGCCGGATCGGAAATTGAGAAAGAAGACGTGGAGTTGGCGCTGGGTGTCGCCGGAGCCGACATCCTGACGCGAATTGCCAATGGAATTGCAGAAAACAACATAGCAGAGGCGATGGCTGTTATTGATGAAGTCGTTATGCGTGGTCATGACTTGCGCAACTTCTGTCGTGATCTACTGGCGCACCTGCGCGATCTGCTGGTAACCAAAGTCTCTGGAAGTCCGGAATTGTTGGAATCTGCAGTTTGCGACGTGGCCGAGTTACAGCGTCAGGCGGCTCTGTTTTCCGAATCCGATTTAGTCCGGTTCTTTCACTCGCTGGCCGACACTGAAACCAAGCTCAGCAAGGCCGCCCAGCCACGCTACCAGTTGGAGATTGGTCTGGTGAAGTTAATGGAGATGCGCCGGCTCCAACCGATGAGTGAACTGTTGGAACGCCTTTCTGCCCTGGAACAGGCCATACGCGGCGAGGCTGGTCCGGTCCAACCCCGGGCTTCATCACCTACCGGTGGTAGCCCGCCGGCTGCGCCAGTCAAACGCACCCCTACCGAAACATCGCGTGGATCGAAGGCTGCTGGAGGATCTTTTGCGGCGGCCACCGCCGTTAAACCAGCTTTGGAACCAGCTGAGCCCCAACTTAAGGCGAATGTGGAGACGATCGTCCCCGTTGAATCGGGCATAAGTGAAGTTGCAGGGGTTGCCAGCGAGGTCGAGCGCATAAAATCTCTGTTGGAGACAAAGCGCAAGATGTTTCTGGTGACGGTGCTGGAGGCAGCGAGCTCAATCACGCTTTTTGAGAAGGAACTTTGTATCGAGTTTTCTCCGGAAGCGCGTCACTTCCGAGACACGCTGACCAAAAGCGATAACGTAAAGGCGTTGCGCGATGTTTGCCAGGAGATCACCGGGGGCGAAATAGGGGTGCGCATCACCATTCAGGATCACGAGTCGCTCGGGGCCCCTGCCTCGAAGGAAGAGGAAGAGCGCTGTGAAAAGCAGCAGTTGCGAGAGACGGCGGAGAAGAACGCGCTCGTACAGAAGATGCTTCGAACCTTTCGCGGCGAGATCGTGGATGTCCGTCGAGTTGACGCAGAGTAAGCTTTCGCTGATTCCTTTGAACAAACCGGCATCGCGTTTCGTATAGAATTTCCGCAAACGGAGGTTCAATCGATGCGTGACCCACATCTGGCAGGAATTCTGAGTCTATTGATCCCTGGCGTCGGCCAACTCTACAACGGTCGAATTCTCGCTGGTATCCTCTGGCTAGTGCTCACCCCCGGATTCTGGATTGGAACCGGCGGCACGCTTGGTTGGGTTTGTCACCTGATCTCTGCCTGGACTGCCTATTCGTACGCCAAAGATCATCCCGTTCGCGTTTAGCACCGTCAGTAAAGGCCGCACACAGCACAAATTCAGATACCACACTATTCGAATCCCACTCACGGCAGTGAGTGGATGGTTCAGATCCTCTCTACGGAGTACTAAGAGTGAATCTTCTCGAATCCCACTCACGGCAGTGAGTGGGTGGTTCAGATCCTCTCTACGGCGGTCAATTATGCATCGGTCGTAGAAAGGATCTGAAGCATCCACCCACTGCCGTGGGTGGGATTTCGGGCGGTCAATTGTGCATCGATGGTAGAAACGATCTGAAACATCCACCCACTGCCGTGGGTGGGATTTCGGAGTTTGACACAGCCTCTGCGCCCGTTGGATTTCTCGACGTAGCTGGGCTTCGTTTGATAGGCTTTCGGCCAGCCTATGACTCCCGTTCAGGATGACAACCCGCTGCGCGCAGGTATGCGGATTGAGCGCACCGCTGAACCGTGTGCCATTGTGATTTTCGGCGCCACCGGCGATCTCACCAGGCGCAAGCTAATTCCAGCCTTGTTCCGTCTTTATCAACAGCGCCTGATACCTGCGGAATTTACAATCATTGGTGTCGCCCTTCACACGCACAGTGACGAAGAGTTTCGCGCCATCATGCGCGACGCTGTACTTGAGTTTGGGGACAAAGATCTATTCGACGAGCCGGCCTGGAATAGTTTCGCTGCGGCGCTTTATTACCTTGATGGAGA
>DATBMP010000112.1:0-18317 GCA_036554845.1 Pyrinomonadaceae bacterium | reverse complement strand
GTTCTGCTCATCAATACCAAACCCGGTGGGAACGAGTATCACGGCACTGCCTTCTGGTTCTACAACGGTAATGCGTTGAATGCGTGTACCAACCTGGATAAGGCCGGCGGTTTCTGCACCAAACCAGGAACGCGGGCGCCAGGCCTGTTCTCGAGTGAGAAGAGACCATTCCGTATTGAAAACCAAATTGGATTTACGCTCGGTGGTCCATTGCATTTACCCAGCTTTGGTGAGGGCGGAAAGAGTTACATCAGCGGACGTGATCGGACGTTCTTCTTCGGTTCATACCAACGCTGGAGCGATCGTCTCCTTGGTAGCGGGTTCACTCTGACGGGTGCACCAACCGCTGCTGGTCGTGCAGCGCTGCTGGCAGGAGCCGGCAACCGTCCGCAAGTTCAGGCCCTCTTGCGATTTGTTCCCGCGGCATCAGACTCAAGCGGTACCGTGAGATCTTTTACGGTTGGCGGTCAAACGTTCACCGTACCAACGGGCAACCTGACCGGCTCAGCTTCGTCGTTCTTCGATGATCATCAGGCGTCTTTTAGACTCGATCACCGCTTCAATTCCAACAACACCTTGATCGGCCGGTATCTCTACGACGACGGCGACTCAGGTGGCAATGGCCAAGTGACCCCTCCAGGTCTCACGACCAAGAACGTCTTTCGCTCTCAAGCGGTAAACATCGCTCTTACAAGTGTCATCACCCCAAACTTAGTTAACGAGGTTCGACTTGCGTTCTCACGCCTCGCGACTACCACTGCATCCGACGATCCTGCTTCGGAAACGATTCCGTCGATCGAAATAGCGGAACTCGGGATGTCGGGCTTTAACGCTGCCAACAACCGGACGGGGATTGGCCTCGCAGTAAACCTGCCACAGTTTCGTCACAACAACACCTATCAAGTCCAGAACAACCTGGCTTGGACCAAGGACACCCACTCCTTCAAGTTTGGTGTTGACGTCCGCCGAACACAGGTCAAGAGCTTCTTTGTCCCAACCATCCGTGGACGTCTTGCTTACACGACGCTCCAGGCGTTTGTTGATGACATCGCAAGCACTGCTGCCCAGGTAAACCGGCCCCTCCCGGGTGGCCAGGAGATTCAGTATTACTATTGGTACGACTCTTACTACTACGCGCAGGATGAGTGGAGGATTCGGCCAAACTTCACGCTCACTTATGGCCTTCGTTACGAGTTGCCGGGAAACAACTTTGATGATCTGGTTCCGATCAATGACCGTATCGTGGCTGCAAATAGTGGTGACGAGCGTTTCCGCTTTACGCCAGTTCCCAAACGCGACACGAATAATTTCCAACCTCGAGTGGGTTTCAACTGGAACCCGCGCACCAGCGAGAGTGGCATCCTTGGTTTCTTGACCGGAGGTGACAAGCTCGTATTTCGTGGTGGATTTGCCCGCACACACGATAGCAATTTCATCAACATCAATCTCAATATCGCGAGCGCATTCCCGTTTGTGGCGGCCATCAATCTGCCCGCAGCGGGAGCTTTTGCCGCGATACCAAACGCTCAACCTGTTGGGCTCAACCCCGCAAACTTTGCTCGCACGATCGTTGCCGACGATTTTCGCGCGCCGGTTTACGACCAGATGAGCTTTGAGGTGCAACGAGAGCTGTCGAACGACATGGTTTTGAGGATCGGTTATGTGGGCACGCGAGGTCGCGATCTCTTCCAGACCATCGATGGCAATCCGCGACAGCCAACTAACAACATCTTCGTGGGTGACCCGCGATTTACTCAAATCGCGTCGCCCGAACGTACTGCGGCTTTGTTGCCCGGCAGCCCGAACAATCCCTGCCGAGTGACAGTCGTGAACCCAGCTAACTGTACGCAAGGGGTTATCCGCCTACGCGCCAATGGCGCCGAGTCTGATTACCACTCGATGCAGGTGAGTTTAGACAAACGTCTCTCTCGCGGCTTCAGTGCTGGTGTGCACTTTACCTGGAGTTCGTTTATCGATACTGCCTCTGAGATTTTCAATCCATCCGGTGGTGAAGTGGCCGTGTCGCAGGACTCGTTCAATCGTGAAGCCGACCGGGCCCGTTCGACCTACGATCGCCCGCTTCGACTTTCAGGAAACTTCGTTTACGAACTGCCTTACTATCGCGATCAAAACGGCTTCGCCGGAAAAATACTCGGTGGTTGGCAGGTCAACTCGTTCTTCACCTTCCAAAGTGGTGCGCCTTTCACTCCGTTGAATGGCTCGGATCCGACTGGCGCTCTGAATGGAATCGACGGACTGGTGGGCAACGCAATCCGCGCGAATTTGATTGCTCCATTGCCAACCAGAAGTGCTGAGGAGCTGTTCAATCTGATTCGTGGTCAGGGTCAGCAGTTCTTCCGCACCCTGCAATGCACCGGACCAACCGATTCAGCCGGTCGATTCCTTCCATCCGCTACTTGCGAACGCTTTGGCAGCGCTGGTCGCAACATCCTCCGCGCCGACGGCATTGGTAACGTGGATTTTGGGATCATCAAGAACACGCGTCTCGGTGAAAACGTGCGGCTGCAATTCCGTGCCGATATGTTCAACGCCACCAATACGCGCAACTTTGGTATTCCCACCGCTTCAGTTTCCGCTCCGGCGGCCTTCTTGAATCAGTGGACCACCAACGGTGGCAACCGTCGAATCATTGTTGGTACCCGCTTGGTGTTCTAACCGTCAACCTCGTTGACTCGGAAAAAGGGCTGAGAACCAGAAGGTTCATCAGCCCTTTTTCGATGAGATGTATTTCAATAGACGCGATCTTCGGAGCAAAGACAGGTGCGTCAAGTGAATTGATACCGTTTCTAAGGTTTTCGGAGAATTAGGCTAGTTCACTGGGCTTAAGACGGTGTGAATGAGATCGCACGCTGACCACATCATCCCGAACAGACTCAAACACTACCGCGTCATCAACTGTAAGGGGTATTATTCACACTCAAAGGGGGCACGATGAGAACGCTGATTCTGTCGCTACTGTTGTTGTCGTCCACCGCCGCGATTTCGGCACAGTCGCCCACCAACGATGTTTCGTCACTCGCCGGCGTCGATGTAGTCAAATACTCCTGGTCCAAAGAACGTCTGAACTGGGAAGCCAATCCCTTTGGTGGTTCGGTCGAGAGTTTTGAGGATGTGCGCCGCCGTTTGGTGGATCAGCGACGCATTGAGCGGGCTCGAACTACCGGCAATGTCGCAGAAGCCAGGAAGGTCGACATCGAAATGCGTGCCGAACAGGTGATCAAGTCCCGGCCACCGGCACCACCTCGTTACGCCTTCCGCTACAGCGCCACGTTCAAGAATACCGGCACGAAAGCAATCAAACAGATTGATTGGGATTACGTGTTTCTCGATGCAATTACCAATGAAGTAGTCGGTCGCATCGAGTTGGGCAGCGATGACAAGATCGAGCCGGGAAAAAAGAAAGATGTCACATTCTTTATCGGCACTCCGCCAGCCCGAACCATCAGCGTTCAAGCACTCAATAGCAACGAACGGAAATCCCTGGTTGAGCACGTGGTTCTGATGCGAGTGCTCTACGCCGACGGATCAGTTTGGCAGAATCAATAACCTGTGCGAATAAGAGCAGCATCATCAGGCGAGGCCGCCTCTCTAACTCAGATCGCTCACGAGGCGAAACGCTACTGGGGTTATCCCGAACACTGGATCAAACACTGGGAGCAAGATCTCACCATCTCCCCGGAATTCATCTCTAACCACGACGTCTATGTCGCCGAAAATGAGGGACAACTGATCGGTTTCTATGCGCTCGTGGTGCACAACAACAAAGCGGAACTCGAACACCTTTGGGTCTCTCCGGCCCAAATTGGTCGAGGGATTGGGAAGGAACTCTTCGTCCATGCTATGCAGGTCGCCGCGGGCCAGAATGTGAACGAAGTCGAGATAAGTGCCGATCCCAACGCCGAGGGTTTTTACCAACATATGGGTGCGGCGCGGGTCAGTGAAGTCACTTCAGAAATTGAGGGCCAGCCTCGGGTATTGCCACGCCTGTCCGTAAATCCCCACGAACCCAGATAAAACCAGCTGGATCGCGGCGACAGCGGGAGTGTTCGCGCGAGCTGGTGAGAGAAGTCCTTCATGTAAGCGGGCGGGCGAGGACGCCCGCGCTCCAGCTCCAGCTTTCATCATTCTTTTAGAAGAAATTCACTATCCCTTCACAGTGCCCAGGGGCAGCAATTTTGCCTTCGTATTCCATCTAAGTGCCAAGAGGAATGGGAGGAAAGATAACGATGAGAGTTCTCAGACTAATGGGTTTGGTGACGCTTTTTGCGATGACGGTAATGGTAGCTCCTCGGGTGAATGCACAGGACGTTTCCTCGGACATCTCGACGAGTGAGCTTCAAAAAAGAGTGCGGAAGGAGCTAGTGACGCTCCCCTACTACGGAGTTTTTGACAACCTGGCGTTTCAGATAAACGGCGGTACCGTGACGTTGTACGGTTCCGTAGTGAGGCCGAGCACTAAGTCAGATGCTGAGCGGCGCGTTGGCCGACTTGATGGAGTAAACGGGGTAGTTAACAACATCAAGGTGCTGCCACTGTCCTCGGGCGATGATCGACTTAGACGCAGGACCTTAAATTCGCTGCGACGTGCAGGTGGTCTGTATCGTTATTTTCTCGGCGCGAATCCGTCGATCCACATCATCGTTGATCGCGGGCATATCACGCTCGAAGGTGTCGTATCAGGCCGAGGAGACGCAAATCTGGCCTACATAACTGCGCGAGGCGTTCCTGGCGCATTTTCAGTGACCAACAACCTGCGCATCGAAAGCGGGAGAGCGCAATAAGATTGTCGATTGATGGTTGTCGATTGTCGATTGTCCGCTGGGGAAGCTTAGTTGTTACCCAAGCGGACAGATCGGCAATCGACCTTCGCGTTCAGGGTCCACTTGGGCCAAGTAAACCGATTGCAACGGGCTACAAATCGCCAATCGTCAATTACCACAGTCCGAATTACTTCTCGCCAGCTGTAGCCCAAATCTTTCCTGATACTCCCTCGAAGTGATGAACGCGCACACCATTCCACGATAGTTGTTCAGCTCGCGTCCGTTTACCACGTTTAGCCAGAAATCAAACCCGGCTTGATCCGCATCGCGACCGAGATAACCAAAGTACTGCATCAACACAAATGAAGCGTTGTACTCGGCGTTGATAAATGCCGCGCTATCTATCGCATCTCGTAGAACGAAAGCGCGACTCTCGTTCACATTCGTACCCTGGTTGTATCTCGCGATCAGTGCGTTTCGTTGTGAGTTCAAATCCACGTTCGAACTCTGGAGTATCGTGGCTATCAGCGCATCGACAAATGAACTCGTGGTCGTATTAGCCGAGTACTTCTGCACGAACGCTGGGCGCTGCACAAATGCCAGCGTAAATGCCCGCTTGGTTTCTTCTAGATTCGATTCAACTACCTGCGAACGATCCTGAGAGAATTCGGCATAGTTGGGCCGTCGTCCCAAACCGCCTTTGTAGAGCCGGTAGACAAACGATCCAGTGTTTTGAAACTCCTGTTCGACGTAGAACGCCGCCGACACCCCGGTTCGTCTACTCGTTAGACAGTTGAAGGCATTTCCGCAGGCAGTGATCTCGCTGGTCCAGTAATTGAGCCCGCCCGGATCGGGTTCGCGACCCAGGAAATCGAGGTAGTGTTGCCTCACAAAGAACTGCGCCTCGTTGATCGGATTCAGCGGCGTCAATCCAAAAGACAAGCCGGTAAGCCCGAGCGTTGACGAGTCGTCAGCTTCGGCAAAGACCGCACCGTTGCTCAAGAATCCGTCGAGATTCACATCCGGAAACGCATCAATGCGTGGCAGCCCACCGTTCGACTGATCTGTAGAACCAGATGCGTCTTCGATGACGTAGATGTTTCCTGTTCGATCAATCGTCAAGCCGTGAAGGAAAAGACTGTTGTCAATTGACAGGCCTTGAACGACAACCTCGTCCCTATCGCCGTCACCGTCACGGTCATCATCGTAGATAACCAGCATCAGTGTGTCGTCACCTGCTGAATGAGAGAACACCACGCCGCGTGAGTTCGCCGCGACGTCCAATGGCGCATCGTCTGAGAATCGATAGACATAGTAAGGAGTTGGATCCAATGCATCCGGAATTCGATCGTTATTGGTGTCGCGAATGATTCGCAGTTCGTTCGAATGAAAGTCAGCAATCAGCAGATCGTTGTTCGGCAGTAATGCCAGCCCATTGGCGTTGTACAGTTGGTTGTTTCCTACCGTCACCAGTTCACGGGAAAGTGTGTTGTTGAATCCGCCGGTGTTCGGATCACGGACCAGCACCACGATACCGGGCGATGGTTCGTTGTTCGGATCGTTTGGATCTGCAGAGTTGTAATAACCGCTTGAACAAACGATAACGAACTCTTGCCCGGAACTACTGACTCCGGAAACCACTGCGGCAGCTGATGGAAGATCAAAGTCGCGCTGCAGATCAAACGTGCTTGAACTGTCCATTTGATAGTCGCCATTCGTATCAAGTGCGACCACAATAACGCCCACCAGGGTGTTGTTGAGCGTCGCCGAATAGACTTCATATCGCGCTCCGGAAGCACCTACAGCAATATCAAACGAACCACCATCCGAATTGAAAGTAGTTCTTTCGTCAGCCACAAGGTTGAAGTTGCGATCGACAAACTGTTCATTTGTTCCCGCAGAGAAATTGAGGTCGATCTGTGAAGTGTGCAGGATGCGACTCAGAGGAGTGCCTGGACCAATCACCGCGGTCGATGCAGGGCTCAAAGTGTTTTGTAAACGCGAGACCGTGCGTTGAGAAGCGCGCTCAATTACCGGCCGGCGCGAACGTTGGGCAGCATTCCGCGCGGAAACATAACCATTGGGCCTGATGCGATTGCTCTTATCAATAGGAAGTCGCTGTTGTGCAGTTCGAGCCCGGTTGAAATCAGGTCTTAGATCTGGATTCACAACCAACGTTTGAGCGTTAGTAACAACTGCCGTTAGAAGCGCAGTGAGTGTCAGCGCAAGTAGCACACTGAAAAAATAAACGATTAATCTTAAGACTTGCATGATCCCCTTACTTTCTTTTTCGAAAGTCTACGTTAGATAGCTCACCTGGGTAGGCCGCAACTGCCACGTTCGAAAAGTTTCGTGGTGTGATTGCGGCTTACCCATCAACTTCCCAACCCGCTCAACGATTGTCCGGCCGAGGTCGAGGATGTTCTCGCTCAGCTGGCGGATCCGACCGCTGCGGCGGGGGATCATTCCGCGGCGGTGGATCATTCCGCGGCGGCGGATCGTTCCGCGGTGGTGGCGGATCGTTCCGTGGTGGCGGGTCGTTCCGCGGAGGTGGATCATTGCGTGGAGGTGGATCGTTCCGCGGTGGCGGATCATGACGAGCTGGCGCCTCATAACGTGGCGGTGGATCGTTGCGCGGAGGGGGATCGTTCCGAGGAGGCGGATCGTGTCGCGCAGGAGGTTCGTAGCGCGGCGGCGGATCATTTTGTGCTGGAGGCTCATAACGCGTTGGTGGATCAACGCGCTGTGGTGGCTGACTCCGTCGTTCAGTTGGCTCGGTACGAGGATTCTCCCGATCCCTGCGGTCTGGATCGATTCGTTCAGGACGTTCTACTTTTTGTGGACGTGCTGATCGATCGTCACCGGGAGTTGTCGACGGTGTTACGTCCGCCGGACGAGGCGGAGTGGTTCGTTCAGGTCTTGCTGATCGATCATCTGTATTCGTTGGTGGCGGGTTCTCATCGCGCGGTCTCGGAGCCGGACGAGCAACGACGCCGGTGGGCCGCGATTCGGTATTACCCGGATCGACAGTTCTCAACTCCCTCCCATTCAACACGCGCGTACGACGTAATTCCCCATCAACTGAAACGCCGGGGCTTCTTACAGTTGCACCCGTCGGTCTATCTGTAACTTGAATGGATGGAGTGACGCGGGCGGGTCGCGCCACTTGTCTCTCAGCACCATCACGCACGGCGCCATCTCGCGGCGGTATATGTGCTGGTCGGAATGGAAGATCTCCACGCAGCGGCTCAGCATTCAAGACCCGACGCGCCACCGTCTCTGATTCGCGACGTAGTCGCGCGGTGTCACTTCCAAATTGACTAGCTGGTGCGGTGGTAACTGCGCGCAAATAAGCAGGATTAACGCGATGAAGGTTCGCTAGTTCGTTTTGGCGAAGTGGAGTTAATCGCTCACGCTCCCGATCACCTCCCCGATCACGGCCTCCATAGTAACCATAGTTCCGAGATCTTGGATCGCGATGGTGATACGAGAGGGGATACCAGCAAACGATGTCTCGCACGACAATGTGGAAGGCCACTAACGCAGGTCGCCACCAACTTCGGTTGCGATGGTAAAAGCTGCGCGGACACCAGGCCCAATATCCGTCGTGATAAACCCAACGTCCGTAATGGTAAGGCGCCCAACCCCACGGCTCGTAACCAACCCAGGTCCACCCATACGGGGGACACCAAACCCAACTGCCGTGACGGTAAGGGGCCCAGTCTTGATAGCCAGCTAGTGAGCTCGCATGCGGACGCCAGACCCATCCATAGTCGTTTGAGTAAACCCAGGAGCCATACGAATCGAGATCCTCAGCTCCCCAGATGTCGCGATCGTAGTATTGCGTGTCGTATTTGAGCCGGCGCGCAAGATATTGTTCGCGGTCACTGATCCAGTTGTCCCATCCATCCGCGGCGTCAGCCGTCAATAATTGCCAGTCACCCGCTTCAGGACCATCGATGATCAGTTCGGCACTGCGACCTTCACGCAACGTGAAGCCGGAGTTCTCAGAGTAGACGCGCGCACGACCATTATCACGAACCGTCATGCGAACGCGTCCATCGCGCGCACTGTCAACTCGATAGAGGCCCTTCTTTTCGACCGCTAAGGTTGTCTTCGGTGCATCGATCTCGAAGTACTCGCGATCGCGATCGAACTGGGCCAACCGCAGCGAGGCCGTGCCTTCTGACAAACTGAGTGCGATGCCTTCATCCCTAAGAGTGACGATTGTTAATAACGAGTTGGCATCAAGTCGCAAAAAGTTTCGGCCGTCGATCTGGATTTCGACACGAGACTCTCGGTCAGTGGCGATCGTGTCGCCCTCAACTAGTGGAAAGTTGAGACGCGCGCGTTCCCAATCCGTATTCCCGTTTCGTTTGAGATTCACCTCGCCGTTCAACAGGCTGATGCGGATAACGCGGGCTTTCACGTCGTACTCTTCCGCGTCTTCATCATCATTGGCTAAGACAGCCGAGTTGATCGCGAGGATTGCTAGTAGAGAGAGAATGTATAGACGCAGACGTCGGGCTGAACGCATGGTTACGCTCCTTTTCCAGTTGTCTTGGTAGTAGGGACCCCGTAACGTCAGGCACTGGGACCGCACCGAAAAGGGCGCGCGCGCTGGCGAAGGCTAGAAAGGTCAGTCAGCCATCAACTTGTTGGCGATTGGCCTGGTTCTCTGCGGTGGTGCAGAGCAAAGTCCATGCCCGATGTGGACCATAGCAATCACAGATTTGAGATCGCAGCTTTGCTACATCCATAGACGTGAGCCTGCGACTAAATGTGGTCGGTTTAATGAGTGGGGCTGCACTGCTGCACCTAAAACTTGCAGACATTTAGGCATAGCCTCAAACAATGAGGGCCGTGTTCGGTAAGGCAAAGCCTTACCGCAAGGGATGCGGCAGAGCCAGATATACAGTCGATCTTTTGCGTAAGGGTTGCGAAGTGATATTCGAGATGGTGCGTGTTTCGCACTAAATGGTGCGTAAGCGGTGTACATGTTTGCGCACGACGGTTGGTGTAATGACTGTAAATCGATAAAAAAGAACGGACGGCCTAACTCGCCGTCCGTTTTCTTCAGCACTCAAGACATAGTGTTACGCGTATGCGTAACGCCGCTGTTCTGCAGCCTCGTGGGGTGTTTCTACTCCACGAGCAAGATGTGCAGCCAAGGTTCGCGCTATCGGAATCTTGGCGGCGTATTCTATGTAGAGAAACTGACCCGCTGGATTTACTTCCAAAAAGACGTACTCGCCTTGAGGAGTCACGCGCATATCGATCGCGCCGTATTCAAGGCCCATCACGCGCATCATCTTCAACAATTTCGCCTCAACGTCTTTGGGAAGTTGGTGCGGGTGATACTTGATGTCGTTGTTGAGACGAACATCAATCTGGTACTCACTCTTTTGCGAGTCAGCTTCAGTGGCAAGAAGCTGAGGGCCAATGGCCGTGATTCGCAGGTCGAGACCCGCCGGTATGTATTCCTGAAAGATCACAGGCGCAAGTCGGATGCTACCTGCGAAGGCCTGTTCCTCAGGTTTCAAGATTCGTGTCTCTCGCCAAGAGTGATACGTTTCGACAAAACACTTGTAAACAACATGCCCCGGATACTTGGCCCAAAACTTTCGTGCTTCTCCGGGATCGTTAGTTATCAAAGTGTCCGGAATTCTCAGCCCAAGTTGTCTTGCTAACTCGAGTTGCCACGGTTTGTGGGAAGCCGCCGCATCGCGAAGGATGTTGTTCACCCAAAGAGGCGACGTTGATTGCCACATGCCCTGAAAAGCCGTCGCCGTTTCCTGCATCGAGAAATGTCGTGCGTTGGGTTCCATTTTTTGTGGCAGCCCAAACGCCTGCGGACGTCTCCACCACACGGCGGTCACCTCATCCATTGGGACCGAACGGCCATCAGGAAACTTGAGTACAAAATCACTTCGATCTGTATTTCCTAATTTCATTGTGACGCTCATCTTCATCGGAAAGTCTTGAAAGTTGAAGATACGGACATCACTTACGCCGATCGCTTTAAGTTCGCCGATTACAGCCTGGGCGTGAACGTCAGCTGGTTCAGAGATAATGATGATCATTTGTGATTCTCCCGTCGATTGATTGGTTCAAGGGTGGCGAGGGCTTTTATAATCTCGCCTCCCTCATCAGCTTGCTGTTAGCAACCAGGTCAGAACATCATGCCGGGAAGCTGCCAAATGCTTCCGGGATCAATGTTTCCGCCTTCCTGAATCGTCCCAATTCCCTCGACGTAAGTCTCGAACACCTCTTTGCGAGTGTCGTAGATGGGATCTTTGATGGTCTCTTTCCATGTGTCGAAAATGATCTCCTTTCGAGTGATGCGCGTGTCAGCGATCACTGTCTTTAAGCCCGGAGCTGCACCAGCCTCCTGGGCCTGCATGGCTGTGAATCCTGGGACGCCTCCACCAGCAACAGCCGGATTGACCAACTGCCCAATACCGGGATCGATCGTCTCTACTTGAGTTCCAATCTGTTCGACCCACGTGATCGGATCGGTGATGGGATCCTTGATCAGCTCCTTCCGCGTATCGAAGATCGGTTCCTTAATCACCTCTTTGCGTGTGAAATCACCCGGCAGTTCCTTGATTGTGAGTGCTGCACCAGCGCCCGCTGCGCCAGGTTGCATTGCGACTGCCGCAGCAGAAGCATGGTGTGGCGTCGCCATGATGAAGGGAGTCAGGCCAGCACCTGCCTCTACGGCTGGATCAATGAAGCCACTGCCAGGATCAATCGTTTCCTGAATCGTTCCCTGATTTTCGACAAGCGTCCACGGGTCAGTCCACGGATCTTTAATCAACTCTTTCCGCGTAGGGTCGAAAATCGGGTCCTTAATCAACTCTTTGCGCGTGAAGTAATCGCTGATCAGTGTGCGGATTGCTGCATTGCCGATGGCGCCTACACTCGTGGCGGCCTGGAAGGCTTTCGAACTCACGTCAACTCGCACCAGTTTTTGTGGGCCAGTTTCCTGGACTACTTCATAGTTCTTCACATCATCAGTGCTGAGCTCGAGCGCCTGACCATCAGCGGTCGCCAGGACGAACTTGCCTTCATTGTCCGAGCGACATACGACGCCCACAACTGGCACTGTGTCCTCATTAAGAACATCTGCGACGGGAGGCGCGTCTTTTAGAAAATCCTTGAAAGATTTGTCTTCTTTTTTAGGTCGTTCAGCCATTTCAAAATGCTCCTTTCGGCCCCGTGGGGGCCAAATTGTTAAGGACGCACACCGCGGTTTGGGCCGCTGCGCGGTCCGAGTTGCCCTTGGAAAAGCGGGATGGGGAAATGCGGATTGATTGATACCTTCAACGGCGAGGACGAAGGTTGTTTTGAGGATGTGGGGCAGAAGAGGTGAGTTAAATTACACGTGGAGCTGGGCAAGCGAGGAATAGATCGAGACTTGGCGGTCCATTGCGTCAGACGCATGAACGGGATGAGGAGACAGATCCGGCTCGTTCTGAAAAACATGAGGAAACTTCTAAAAGTGCAGAAGGCTTAACCTGTAAGAAAACTACCTGGTCGTCTGTTGAGACGTCACCGATGCAACAGGATCGGCAAGATGGCGTGACAACAGCGGTTTGGATTCTCCTGATGTGAAGTGGCTCTTAACACAAAGCCGTCGAGGAGCTTTGATTTGAAGAGGCGTGTCTGAGGTTGAGGGTTCCGCACGGTTCTTAAACCATTTATTTTTGCCACAGCCATGAGTAGGAATCACGCGCCGTGGACCATTGCCAAAAAAGGTGGGCTATTGAACTCCTCGTCAGGATTGTTTGTCAACCTTCGAGAGTTGGATGGGGCGGAGCCGTCATTGTCGATTTCGATTGACGATTGGCGATTTAGCGTAGGCCAAGCCCAGTTACCAATGAGCAATTTATGAGGAATGCAAGATTAAATTAGTTTGCGACGGATCAACTCCTAAACGTCAATCGAAATCGACAATGACCGCGTTTGGAATGCCGAACTCTCCAGCTGGGTTTCCGCGGCGATGTACCCGAAGCTGGTCCACTGTTCGGAAGCCACTATCTGGCGAAAAATCTTCTTGCCTTCCTCAACGCGACCATTCTGTACGTACCAATTACCGATTCCATAAAGCATGCTGTGCGCACCGGCATTGTCACCCTGCTTCTCAGCTTCTGCGCGCAACACTTCGGGCCTAATCAAACCCTTGTACATTAAGAGCAGGCGGTGATAACCGTTGTTCTCGATGATGTCGAGATCTTCTCGTATCGGATGGACAACCTGGGCCGCCTCCTGATCACGTTTGAGACGTCTCAGCGTCATGTAAAGCCAATGGCTTGTCGCCACCAGCGCATCCGGGTTGCGCGAAACCTTCAAACAATTCCGGTACGACTCAAGTGCCTGTTTGTTGTTGCCCGTCAGGTAATAGGCCAGACCAAGGTGATACCAAATATTGAAATGCAAAGTGCTGGTAGGAATGTTTCGAGCATTTGGCTGTCCGTCGGGTTCGACTTCATCCGGCTTGCCTTTGATCAACTTCGCCGCCCTGGTCAGATCGGCAATTGCCAGATCAAACTTGCGGATAGTGATGTAACGATGTCCCCGATGACGATAAAACCGTGCGTCGTTCGGAAACTGACCAATGCCTTTTGTGTAAACATCAATCGCTTCGGTGAAGTTACCCAGATAGGATAGCCTCCTGCCGAGCCAGATTATTGCGTCGGCATTGTTAGGATCTGCTGCAAGATTTGCCCGAGCCTCGGCCAAACGCTTCTGCATCTCGGCGGTGGCTGCCGCTGACGCAGGCGGCGCGGGTCGAGTCGCGAAGTCGCTGACTTGATCTCTGTTTTGAGCTCTTAGGCCCGTAGGTAGAAAGATGGACCACACGAAGAGTGCTGCTATCAACCCAACTTTTATCATAGAGTGCGATTCCTTACCTGATCAGAGTGAAGAACGATCCACTACATTACCCAAAGAGCCACGAAATTTTTGTGTTGATTCGAAGGTGTTAACGCGCACAAACATTCATGACGCGAAACCCCACTCAAAACTCTTTTGACCTGATCATCATCGGTGCGGGGATCAATGGCGCCGGCATAGCGCGTGATGCGGCGACGCGCGGCTTGCAGGTGCTGCTGATCGATAAGAGCGACATTGCTTCCGGAACTACCAGCGCCTCGACGCGATTGATTCATGGTGGACTGCGTTACCTCGAACATGGCGAGCTGGGTCTGGTACGAGAATCACTTCGTGAACGCGAGATACTATTTCGTGTTGCGCCGCACTTAGTCAAACCGCTCGCCTTGCTTATTCCGATCTACAGCAGCGGTCGCCGTAGTCGCCTCGCGATTCGTGCCGGGCTGATTGCTTACGATCTGCTTTCAATTGGAAAGTCGGTCCCGAATCACCAGATGCTTTCGCGGGAAGAGACACTCGTACGTATACCCGGGCTCAAACGAGAGAATCTGCTCGGTTCAGCGGTCTATCACGACGGGCACGTTGAATTTCCCGAGCGGCTAGTCCTTGAAAACGTCATTTCTGCTCAGGAAAAGGGCGGCGTCGTGATGACGTATGCAAAGGTCGACCGAATTACTCTCGTGGACGGACACGTAGAAGGAATTGAATTCACTGACCAGTTGAGCGGCAAAAGTTCTGTGGCGCGCGCGTCGGTGGTTGTTAATGCAGCCGGAGCGTGGGTCGATCAGCTGTTGCCCCACACGCTCTCCGCCAAACGATTAATCGGAGGCACGAAAGGCAGTCACATCGTCGTCGGTCTATTTTCTGGGGCACCTGACCACGCGCTCTATGTTGAAGCGGAAAGCGACGGGCGACCGTTCTTTGTGATTCCGTGGAATGGCAACCTGTTAATTGGCACCACTGATATTCGCTACGACGGTGATCTGGATCGTGTTGAGATCAGTAAGAATGAGATCGACTATCTGGTCAACGAAACCAATCGACTGGTTCCTGGGGCGAAACTAAACACATCGTCGATCCTTTTTGCATATTCGGGGGTGCGACCACTTGCGTTTGTCGCGGATGGTGACGAAGCGAGTATCACGCGCCGGCACTTCGTGCATGAACACGAAAGTTGTGTGGGCTTGCTCTCGATAATTGGTGGAAAGCTGACGACGTATAGAAGTTTGGCTGAAGAAGTAGTTGATCTGGTAGGCAGAAAGTTGGGTAAACAGTTGCGCCCCTGTCAGACATCGAGACAGCAATTGCCAGGTGCGCTTGGTGAGACGGACCTATCTTTAAGTGGCGTCGCATCTGAACCGACATTGAAGCGTCTTGCAGGAATTTATGGCACGCGAGCCGAGAGAGTCATCAAACTGGTTGAGTCGGACCACTCGCTGGCGCAAGCCTTTGACCCTGAGACAGGCGCGATTGCTGCCGAGGTGGTTCACGCATTCGAAAACGAGTTGGCGCAGACTTTGAGCGACTGTTTACTAAGACGCACGATGGTTGGATTCAATTCCACTCGAGGACGAGAGGCTGTTGAAACTGCGGCGGAGATTGCCAGGCGGCACCTTGGATGGAGCGACGAACGAGCCAGGGACGAAACGTTTCAATACCTAAATGCAGTAAGTTTGTAGGGTCCTCTTTGGTGCGATTGTGCGGTTCGTTTCTCGGATAAATGCCCAATCTCGGAAATTGACACCAAAGGGCCTGGAAGCTTACAGCACTCGGGCGAAACCGCTTCATTGCTTTTTGCCAATCTCCGCTCGTACAATTTCCACCCCCAGTCACTCCTTACCCACAAAAGGAGGTCGTCATGAGTGATGAACTCGATTACCTTGATTTTGAAATCACAGTCAAAAAAACCGGAGAAGAGCGATACCTGCTCCGTGCGGAATCGGGAAATGGAATTGCCGAAGTCCTGTTCGACAGTCCCTTCAATGAAGACAAGCGCGCCCTGATTGCCGCCACTCTCACCAAGGTAGCCTTGCGGTCTTCCGCCAAAGTTCGCAGCTCATCCGCACCAGAAGTGAAGAAGATGCGAGAGATGGGCTCAACTCTCTGCGAGAACGCGATCACTGGTCCCGTGCGCGAGCTCTACTACAAATGCCAGGGACAAGCAGACCAACAAGGCAAAGGAATCCGTTGGCGCCTTTCTCTCGATCCCTCGATCAGCGATCTGCCCTGGGAGTTCCTTTACCTTCAAGACGAGTTTCTTGCTCTCAATCCACGCAGTCCCGTAGTTCGTTACATTAACGGTGCAAGTCGAGTTGCGCCTCTCAAGACAGAACATCCGCTCAAACTGCTCGTTGTGATCGCTAGCCCCAAAGATGAGGTTCCGTTGAACACGACTGCCGAGAAAGAGCGCATCACGACGGCAATTCAATCGCTGACTGAGAAAGGCCTTGTTGAAGTCACGTTTATTGAAGGCCCAGATACCTGGAAGCGATTGATTGATGCGCTGTTGGCGAACCAGACGCACATCCTGCACTTCATCGGACATGGCGCATTCGACGAGAAGAACCACGAAGGCGTTTTAATCATGGAAGATGCAGAAAGAATGGCGACCCGGATCGATAGCGAACGATTGCGTGTTCTGGTCCAGGGCAAGTCTCGTCTTCGCATGGTGGTGTTGAATTCCTGTTTGGGAACTCAAGGCGACGAAGGCCAGCCATTCTCGAGCATGGCTGCCGGCCTCGTGCGGTCGGGCATTCCAGCCGTCATCGCAATGCAGTTTGAAATTAGCGACCACGCAGCACAGGAGATTGCTGAGACTTTCTACCGTTCGCTCGCATTGAATATGCCGGTTGACGCCGCAGTGACCGAAGCGCGCCGCAAAATCTTCTTGTCCGACCGCGACAGCCTCGAATGGGCCACTCCGATTCTTTTCATGCAAGTACCCGACGGACGTCTGTTTCAATTCAACCTTGAGAAATCCGCCGCCGATACCAGTTCACCTCCGACGGTGTCGATAGATCCGGTGGCCCATTTGGTTCGCTCTGGAACACGTGACGAAGTACCTCTGTTTACAGATCAGATTCGGATTGGTCGTGGTACTGACAACGACATCGTCTTGAATGATGAAACCATCTCGCGCAAGCATGCGACGTTGACTCGAACTGGGAAGACTTACTCAATCGAGAACAACGCTCGCACAGGAGGTACTTGGGTTAACAGCAGCAAGATTACGAAGCAGACTCTCAAGAACAACGATGTGATTCGCATCGGCAAAGTGGAGTTTCGTTTTCAGTTACCGGTCGAGGCTCGAGACACATTCGGTGGACCAGAGAAACAATCCGAAGAATCATTAACCAGCAAGGCCGCCAAACGTTATCGTGATGGAGAAGAGAAGGTGGCCCAGGGCGAATGGGCCGAGGCAGCAAAAGCTTTCAGAGGCGCGTTGCTGTTTGTCCCTGATTACCGAGACGCGGCGCAACGTCTTTCGATCTGCGAGAATCGCGAAAAGGCAGCGAAACTCTACGATCAAGCCCAACGCCATTGTGCGGATAAGAAGTACCATCAGGCTCTTCAGGCACTCAATGAAATTGCCGCGCTTGATCACAGTTTTGTTGACACGGCCAATGTGCGCACGACGGCAGAGTTGGGACAGAAGTACAACCGCGCGCTTGGTGAACTACAGTTGGGCAACACCGACCGCGGAGCAGAGTTGTTGCGCGAGGTGATCAGTTCCCAGGCAGATTACGAAGATGCGTCGGAACGGTTGACGAATTTGGCCGAAGGGGGCAATGGATTGGTTGCCGGCGAGCGACTGGTGGCCCAGCCCAAAGTCGGGAGCACCCAATCTTCATTTACCCCGCAACCGTTCTATTCCTCACAGCACCTTCCGCAACCGCCGCCGCCTCAGCAACCGTCAACACAAGGTTACGAGACGCGGCATTACGAGTGCGCGAACTTTGATGGGAGGAAACTTGCGGAAGAGATCCGGCAATACTTCTTCTCGAATGGCCATGAAAGTCAGGTGGTTGAGCAAGGGCCGTTGATTGTGGTCCAAGGTAAGAAGACAGGGTTTCGTAGTTGGGTTGGAATGGGCCAAGCCGCGACGATGATGATCGAACCATCACCGGGTGGGGCAAAGATCTCGGTCGGTGGCGCGAAGTGGTTAGAACAGGGTGCGGCTATGGCGGTTAGCATGGTCGTGCTTTGGCCGCTGCTGATCACTGCGGGCGTGGGAATGGCCCAGCAGAAGGAACTGTTGAATACGGTGTGGCGGATGGCTGAGAACTTTGTTACGACAAATGGCGGTCGGCGAGTGCAATAGAATCCGTCGCGGCCTCTTAGTCGCTGGCGTCCCGGCGGCATTTCGGTCTCCGCGTTTTGACAGCTGACTGCTGCTTTTCGCAAGCGCGCGTGACGGCTTCGAAGATCTTGATGTACCCAGTACACCTACACAAATTTCCCGCCAGTCCTTCTCGAATATCAGCTTCCGTTGGATCAGGGTTGCACTCCAATAAATTCACCGCGGCCAACACCATCCCCGGCGTACAAATTCCACACTGCGCGCCTCCAAATTCAATGAATGCCTGTTGCACCGCGTGTAACTGATCGTCCGTTGCAACACCTTCAATGGTCTTAATCGTT
>DATBMP010000098.1:0-8091 GCA_036554845.1 Pyrinomonadaceae bacterium | reverse complement strand
TCTGGATCTGATCCGTTACATGCGAACGGAGAAAAGGCTGATGCGCATCCCCGTCTTGATGGTCACTGCGCAACAGGATCTCAAGCTGATGAAGAACTGTTTTGAAGCAGGAGTGACAATGTTTCTCACCAAACCATTCCGAAACGAGATGCTGCAATCCTCGCTACGAATTCTATTGAGTGGCAAGCAAGCAGCCGTTCCTCCGCTAAGTGCAATCCCAAAAACTCCTTTCGTTCACTCGTAAGTACAATGTCAAAAATTCTCCATTCCGCTCCTGAGTCACCGCAAGATCCATGTGGCCTGTGGGCCAAGACTGACGCCACCTCCGCGGTGGACCTGGAGAATCTGCGCGTTCTTGCTGGTCTGAGCGAGGAGGGAGGACCAGACTTGATCATCGAACTGATCGATCTGTATCTCGGCGAAGGACCGACACGGCTTGAGGGTTTGCGCTTAGCCTGTGAAAACCAGGATGCGATTACGTTGAAAAACTCGGCTCACAACTTGAAAGGAAGTAGCGGCAATCTGGGGGCAATGAAACTGGCTGACATTTGCGAGCAACTTGAAAGGCTCGCCCTTAAAGAATCGTTCACCGAAGCCACAGAATTATTGAGCGTGTTGGAGTATGAGTATGGCCGCGTTCAACGGGTCTTGTTGGCTGAACGCGAAACGAGGTGTTAGATGAAGATACTAATTGCTGAAGACGATGCGGTTTCGAGGCGGATACTCTCTGCCACACTAACCAAGTGGGGCCATGAAGTTGTTAGCGTCAACGACGGCAACGAGGCATGGTCCAAACTGCAAGCGCCGGATTCTCCTGGTCTGGCAATTCTTGACTGGATGATGCCTGGAATGAGTGGCGTCGATATCTGTCGAAAAGTCCGGGCCCAACTCACTGCACATCCCTATCTCATTCTTCTAACTGCGCTCAATCGAAAAGAGAATCTCGTTATTGGTCTTGATGCCGGCGCCGACGACTATCTCTCAAAGCCTTTCGATCAGCAGGAGCTGCGGGTCCGTCTTCAAGCCGGAACAAGGATTATCGAGCTCCAGCAAAGCCTGGCCACGCGGGTTCGTGAGCTCGAAGCAGCGATCACTGAACGCGAAACAGTTGAAGAACAGTTACGCAACCTCTCGTTAACAGACGATCTGACCGGACTTTATAATCGTCGCGGGTTTCTCACGTTGGCTCGGCACCATGCGAAGACTACTCGCAGGACCGGAAATAACCTGCTGCTTATCTACTGCGACATGGATGGCCTAAAACACATAAACGACACTTACGGTCACGCCGAGGGATCGAACGCAATCCGGCAGGTGGCAGATATTCTGCGTTACACATTCCGCGATTCGGATGTGATTGGTCGTTTGGGTGGAGACGAATTTGCGATCCTGGGTGCGGTTACGGAGGACGGGGCCGGGCTTCTCACGCTGCGGTTGCAGGAGAATCTACGTTACTACAATCAACACAGCGGCCGAGCTTACAAACTGGCGCTGAGTGTTGGTACGACCTGTGTGAATGTTAACGATGATGTCGACATCGAAGAGTTAATCGAGCGCGCTGATGAGATCATGTATCGGGAGAAGCGGCGAAAGAAAACCGGGCCGCTGGCGGAACCGGCACAGATTACAGACCCGCCCGTTTCAGTGGTCCATCGATAAGAAGTCTCCGTCTCATACCCCAGGCTTGCCGGCGAAAGCCCGTGGCATCCTCGCGAATCCTCCCACCCCTGAGTACCTCGTCGGCACCTCACGTAGCTCAAGACAAAAAAACGAGGCGGGGCCAGGAATTATCTCCCTCGGCCCCGCCTCTATTGTCCGTTAGATTCCTTCTAAAGATTTTCCAGGTCCAAAACAATCCGTACCTTTCGCGCTAATGCATCAGGACTGAAAGGCTTCTGAATAAAGTTCGTTCCTTCATCCAAAGTACCGCGATGAACAATCGCATCCTGCGTATATCCCGACATGTACAGCACCTGCATCTCGGGATGTAAACCTACGAGTCTGTCCGCCAATTCGCGCCCACTCATCTCGGGCATCACCACGTCCGTCAACAAGAGATCGATTGGTTCAGTTCGATTCTTACAGATCGACAACGCTCGTTTTCCATTGGATGCCTCAATCACATCGTAGCCGCAATTCTCAAGCACTTCACGCGTCAGATTTCGCACCATCTCGGCATCTTCGACCAACAGGATCGTCTCTGTACCTCGTGGCACCTCCGCCGCTGGTTCCTGCTCTCGATAGTATTGCGCACCTTCCTCGACCCTCGGCAGATAGACCTTGAACGTGGTCCCTTTTCCCGGCTCGCTGTAAACCCAGACATGACCACTCGACTGTTTGACGATTCCATAAACGGTCGATAACCCAAGACCCGTTCCCTTGCCCGGTTCCTTCGTTGTGAAGAATGGCTCGAAGATGTGTTGTCGCGTCTCTTCATCCATCCCCGTTCCCGTATCACTCACGGCGAGCAAAACATAGAACCCTGGTTTCACGGAGACATGTTCGAAACTGTACTGCTCGTCCAGATAAAGCGACGACGTTTCAATTGAGAGTTTGCCGCCCTTGGGCATCGCATCTCGCGCGTTCACAACTAAATTCATGATCACTTGTTCGATCTGCCCCGGATCTGCCTTAACGTTTCCGCTATTCGGATCAAGGTTGGTCCTTACGTCAATGTCATCCCCTATCATGCGTCTTAACATCCGTTCAACATCAGCAACTACCGCGTTGAGCTCGAAGACCTTGGGCTGCATCACCTGCTTCCGACTGAAGGCAAGTAGCTGTCGTGTCAAACCGGCCGCGCGCTCACTGGCCCGTCTGATCTCGTCAAGATTTCGACGCAGGGGATCGTCCGGTGAGACGCGTCTGATCGAAAGATCGCTATAACCGATAATCGCAGTTAAGAGATTGTTAAAGTCGTGTGAGATTCCACCGGCGAGTCTGCCAACCGCCTCGAGCTTTTGCGATTGAAGTAACTGCGCCTCACTTGCTTTCAGTGCTTCCAGCGCGCGGGCTCTCTCTTTTTCAACCTGTCTTCGTTTCAAGGCGTTCTGCACAGCTGAGGGCAACCTAATCAGGTTCGACTTGAGGATGTAATCCGTCGCCCCTTCTTTCATGCACTCCACGGCTACTTCTTCGGTCTGCGAACCGGTAACCAGCACGAACGGCGAGTCACATTGCAACTCTTTCAATAGCCGCAGTGCTTCCAGACCACTGAACTGCGGCAGTGAAAAGTCAGACAACACGACATCTGGTTGTTGATTTACGATCTCAGCACGAAAGTCCTCTTTGTTCGCCACACGCTTTGATCGGAAATCGATATTCGCGCGACGCAGTTCGTACTCAATCAGCTCAGCATCTGCATCCGTGTCTTCCAGAATAAGAATGTAAGGAACAGTATCGATCTCTCTCTTCTCCATGAAGAAACTATCGGGTGACTGGAGGATTGTTCAGCAGTACCCAATACAGACCCAGTTGACGCACAGCCTCTGTGAACTGATCGAAATCAACTGGCTTAACAATGTAGCTGTTCACACCCAAACGATAACTATCAATAACGTCATTCTCTTCTCGCGAAGACGTCATCATCACGACGGGAATGCTCTTCGTCTTTTCATTCGCTTTGATTTGACGAAGGACTTCCAACCCATCGACCTTTGGAAGTTTTAGATCCAGCAGGATCACTCTCGGTGGAGACCACGTCTCGAACTGACGCGAGGAATAAGGACCAGTACAAAAGATAAAGTCCAACGCTTCAGCTCCATCGCGAACCACGTGGATCCGGTTCGCCAGGTGGTTCTTGTTCAAAGCATGTAGGGCCAATTCGATGTCGTTGGGATTGTCTTCCACCAACAAGATCTCAACGATGTCTTCAGTCATGAGTTTCTCCTGGTACCGTGAAATAAAAAGTAGCGCCAACATCTGTTTCAGCCTCGGCCCAAATTCGCCCACCGTGCCGATTGATGATTCTTTGGGCCGTCGCTAGCCCGACGCCGGTCCCCTCAAACTCATCTGCCCTATGGAGTCGCTGGAACACGCCAAACAGCTTGTCGGAATATTTCATGTCAAATCCTGCACCATTGTCTTTCACATAGAAGACCTTCTCTTTTCCATTGCCGTTTGTGAGACAGCCAACTTCAATGTTGGCGTGTTCTTTGTTCTTCGTGTACTTGATTGCGTTGGAGATCAGGTTTGTGTAGAGGACCTTCATGAGCGCCGGATCAGCTTCGATCGGCGGCAACTCTCGAACGGAGATATCAAGCTGTCGATCTTTTCGTTCATTCTTTAGTTCGTCGAGTACTTGCTGTACGAGATCACCCGGCGCGACCCTTCGCTTCTGCAACGCCTTGCGACCGATGCGCGAGAAATCGAGCAGATCATCAATCAACTTTCCCATCAAAGTGGCGCTGTTTCTGATTAGATTGAGATAGTGATGCGCTTCTTTCGTCATTCCAGCCGCATAGTCTTCCTGAATGATGCGTGAGAATCCGTTCATGGCTCGCAGAGGCGCCCTCAGATCGTGCGAGACCGAATACGAAAAAGCTTCCAGCTCTTTGTTGGCCGCTGCCAACTGTTCAGTCCTCTGATTCACTCGACGCTCGAGCTCTTCGTTGATTCGGAGCACTGCCTCCTCCGTACGCTTCTTTTCAGTGATGTCGTTTGCGAGCACCAACACTGCGGGCCGACCGTCGAACTCCAGTGAATGAGACGCGATCTCAACATCGATCAGGGTGCCGTTCTTCTTGCGATGCTTCCAACTACTCGGTTCATTCTCAACTCTTCCAGGTATGTGCTCGAGCAATACAGGTACGTCCTCTTCAGGACGAATCTCTTTGATCGTCATTGCTTCGAACTCGGCGCGGCTGTAGCCATATGAATGGATGGCCGCGTCGTTCACAGAAAGGAACTTCAAGGTTTCCAGGTCATAGACCCACATCGGGTGTGGATTACTTTCAAAAAGCTGACGGTAGCGTTGCTCTGAAACTTGCATTGCGCCCGTCTGTTTCTGATTGGCGTCGATGATCTTGCCGTACGCAGTCGAAAGTTGAATCAACTGCCGGCGCATGAAGAACGCTAGCACGCTTCCCAGAATCAGGATCGTCGCAACACTCGTCCCGATTACGATCCGTGCGGTGCGTTTCGAGTTGGCGATGCGAGCGTCTCGTAATTCCTCTTCCGCTTTTTTGAAGTCATCCACACTGGACCTTAGTTGGTCCAGAATGTCTTTGCTGGAAGCTTGACTGACAAATGACTGGTAGTCGGCGCCTGTCTGTTTCAGGTTTAGCGCGGTGCGGGAAAACACCAGCCACTCTTCAGCGCGTCGCTTCATCTCTGCGACCTGTTCCCGTTTGGACGCGTCGCTTGTTAAAGTCGCCCCCAACTTGGCAAACTCGGATTCCATCGACGCAACCCCATTTTCGTACGGCGCGAGGAAAGTCCGATCGCTCGTGATCAAATAACCTCTCAGGCCCGTTTCCAGATCAACAAAGAGCTTTTCAACTCTTTCGATCTGAACGATACGAGCATTAGTGCGCTGCAACTCTCCTCCAGCTTCCATTAAGCGGCTCATCTGCCATACGAGGACGGCGACGAGTGCCAACACGAGCAAGGGCGGCAACAGTAATGTGCGGATTAGTATGCGCCGAAAATGTGGTCCATCGGGGAGTGAGGGGATCATAACAGCGGGTTCTCGCAACTTCGGGTAACCTACCTCGGGCTGATCTGGGCTACTGCCTCGGATTTTTACTGGAACACGCCGAAGTACTGACTGAGCATTTCTCTTGACTTAAGTGGGCGAAGGGAGAATTACTGCGGCTAAGGTCAGCATAACGGATCAACTCATTCTGGTAAAGACCAATGATGGTCTGTCGAGTTGACGAATGGACCACCACACTCGCATTGATCCAATTCAACATTCAAAAAGTCCTGATGCTGTAGCGATAGGAAAAACCTTAATCAGCTCCAGCAATCAGGACTTTGTTAAGTCGGAAACTTGGGTTTACGCCTTTTGCAGTTCAGCAAGCGCAGCCAGGACTTCATCACTGTGTCCGCCGACACTCACTTTCACGAACACCTTTGCGACCTTTCCTTTCGGGTCGATGATGAAAGTATTGCGCGCCGATAGCTTGTGCCCCTGATACTCCATGATCGATCCGTACTGCTCGGATACTTTTGCGTCGGTATCGGATAAGAGCTTGAAGGTCAGGCCTTCCTTGGCGCAGAAGTTTTTATGCGACTCAGCATTGTCAACGCTGACACCTAGAATGACCGCGTTAATCTTTTGGTACTTCTCGAGATCGCGCTGAAAGTTTTTGGCCTGTAGTGTGCAGCCGCTCGTGAAATCCTTTGGATAGAAATAGAGAACGACCCACTTGCCTTTGAAGTCGGCCAGGCTTGCCTGATTTCCTTCGTTGGTTGTGAGTGAGAATTCCGGAGCGGCCGTTCCCACGGCTGGCTGTTCCGAATTGGCCGATGCTTGCGTGGCCGTAATGCCCACGACTACGCAAACAAGAAGAAGCGCAGAAACTAAAATGTAGCGATTCATTTTCTCTTTAACTCCTTAAATTGGTCAGGCAGTGTGGGAGTAAATATACACGGTGGATAGCTGTAGAGGCCACTCGGCAAAGAGATCGCCCCTGAGCTGTTCGGGTTTTAGTCCTCAGTTTGGGGGCTTTGGTCTCTACTAAGGCACTTAACACAGCGACTTAAGCACGTCCCACTTCTCGGAATTGCAGGACCTATGCTATAGACCATCACCCCCGCACTTGAATGACAGTAAGCCCGATCGAGGGTTGACATGTACCTTCTGCGCAGAGCCATTTGCAAAAGAATACGCTTCGCTGCAACAGCGTCGCTCTTGTTAGCGCTTCTGATGATGAGCTGTCTGCCGACACCACCCAGCGATGTGGGCGGCATCAACCTTACTGTCTATGCGTTTTCCATCATGAAGGAGTCTCTCGAGAAGTCGATCTATCCCGCCTTCTCTAACAAGTGGAAACACGAACACGGGCAAAAGGTGAACTTCACATCTTCGTACGCCGGTTCTGAAACGATTACTAATCAGATCCTTCAAGGCGTCAGAGCAGACATCGCAATCCTTTCCATCGAACGCGATGCCGATCGTTTGAAACAGGGAGGGTTTGTTACTTCCGACTGGCATCTTTTACCGCATGAGGGAATCATTAACAGGACCCCTTTTGTCATTCTCGTGCGCAAGGGAAATCCTCATGGCATCAGGGACTTTCCGGATTTGACAAAGTCCGGCATTGGTTTGATTCATCCTGATCCTGTTAGTTCCGGCGGGGCGCAATGGTCGGTGCTGGCGATCTACGGATCGGAACTGGTGAAGTCTGAGAAAGAAACTGGCGAACCGGATCAGGCACGAGCACTGCAAACACTGCGGGCGGTTTGGAAAAACGTTAAATCAACTCCAGGCTCGGCACGTGAAGCACGCACTCAATTTGAAACTGGCTTTGGCGACGCGTTGATCACATATGAGCTCGAGGGTTTGTTAATGAAGCAAGCTGGCGCAGCAGTTGAGATGGTATTCCCGCGCGCGACGATCTTCAGTGAGCATCCGGCTGTGGTGATCGACCGCAACGTGTCACAGGCAAATCGGCCGATCGTAAATGCATTCTTGCAGTATCTGTGGAGTGAAGAGGCGCAGCGCGGTTTTGTACAAAACAACTTCCGCTCGATAACCAGCGAAATTCTGGATAGGGAGAATCCAGGGTTGGGCGAGGTCGAGATGCCATTCACGATTGAATACTTCGGTGGTTGGGGAAAAGCGTATCCAGATATTATCGAAAGCACCTTTCGCGATCGAGTGATGAGGAGATGAGTGGTCGGTTGTTGGTGGTTGGTGATCAGTTGGCTAGCTTTGCCAAGAACTGACCCCTTGACAACTGACCACCTCTAAACATGAGTACCGTCATTTCATCAATGAGGCATGTGCGCGGGTTCGATGTTGCGCGCCCGCTGAGCATTGGCATGCTCGTCTTCATGATGCTGCCACTGGTGTTTCTACCGCTCGCCTCGATCTTCATTTTCGGAACCAGTAACGGTCTGCGCAGCTTTTGGGCAGCACTCTCG
>DATBMP010000077.1:0-6411 GCA_036554845.1 Pyrinomonadaceae bacterium | reverse complement strand
TGATGGGAATGTCGTCGCCAGGGAAGTCGTAGGCGGACAGCAGCTCCCGAATCTCCAGCTCAACCAGCTCCAGCAGCTCCTCGTCGTCTACCATGTCGGCCTTGTTGAGGAACACGACGATGTAGGGTACGCCTACCTGGCGGGCAAGGAGGATGTGCTCGCGCGTCTGCGGCATGGGCCCGTCAGCTGCGGACACGACCAGGATGGCGCCGTCCATCTGGGCCGCACCCGTGATCATGTTCTTCACATAGTCGGCGTGTCCCGGACAGTCCACGTGCGCGTAGTGCCGGTTCGCGGTCTCATACTCCACGTGCGCCGTTGCGATCGTGATCCCGCGCGCCTTCTCTTCCGGCGCCTTGTCGATCTGATCAAACGCCACAAATTGCACCTTCGGATTGTGCTTCGCCAACACCTTCGTAATCGCCGCCGTCAACGTCGTCTTCCCGTGGTCCACGTGCCCGATCGTCCCGATGTTCACGTGCGGTTTTGAACGGTCGAATTTTTCCTTAGACATCTTTTCTGGCCTCTATATATAGATAGTAAGTATCGTAAAGTTCGGTTCCGCGAGCGATTTTGTGGAGCCCGCGATGAGATTTGAACTCATGACCTCCTCCTTACCAAGGAGGCGCTCTACCCCTGAGCTACGCGGGCCCAAATCCCGTGGCAAACACCAAAGTATGGAGCGGGCGACGAGATTCGAACTCGCGACCCTCAGCTTGGAAGGCTGATGCTCTACCAACTGAGCTACACCCGCCCAGAATCTTTTCCCGATTGCGGATTGTCGATTGCCGATCAGAGCGAGTCATGACGGAAGTTCCAATTGGCAATTGGCAATCGGCAATTGAAAATCGGAAACTCCCTCTGGTGCAGGGGGCAGGATTCGAACCTGCGTAGGGCGTGAGCCCGCCGGGTTTACAGCCCGGTGCCATTAACCACTCGACCACCCCTGCTTGAATTTCAAAAATGGCCTGGAGCCGGCGAAGGGACTTGAACCCCCGACCCTCTGATTACAAATCAGATGCTCTACCAACTGAGCTACGCCGGCTCGCTACAGATTGAAATAGCGTGTTCCGACAAAATGCGGATACTACCAATCGGAAATCCAAAAGGCAAGCGGAGGTCTGATCGGGGTCTTTTACCCACTCAACGCTACTATTTCATTGACACACTTGAAAATAGATTGACGCTGCACCACGTCGTTGAGTAACATTTCATCGGCCTTTAACCCCACCTCACGCTGAGATCCAGCCCCGTAACTCGCGACCCACTGATGGTCAAATCTCAAACCCGGCGATAACTGTCCCGCCCAACCGAAAGGAAACAACCGCGATGCTTGGCCTACTAAAAACTCAAAACCTGAAAGCCTGCGCAATAGCCGTCTGTCTGCTCTCTTGCGTGGGTGTGTTCGCTCAAATTCCTACAGAAACCGATCAGAAGTCTACTGTGCCGGTAGTCTTGCCCGAAAGGTCTTACTTGCCCGGAGGGGTCGGGCGAACCAGCCTCCAATGCGCGGGCTATTTCCGCATGCCGGCACTCAAGAATTTGCCCCAAATCGTGGGTGGAGAACAGGAACAAGAGCAGACCATCTACGCAACCGGAGACTTCGTTTATCTCGACGCCGGCCAAAAGCAAGGCATCAGCGAGGGTCAATCCTTTCACATTATTCGCCCGCGTGGCGGTCCGGCCCGCGTCCACCGCGAGAAGAAAGGTTATCTGGGGGTTTTCGTCCAGGAAGTCGGTGAACTACGCGTTATCCGCGTAAAAGAGAACGTGTCAATAGCGCAGATCACATTTGCGTGCGACACCACACTCTTGGGTGATTTCTTGACCGGAGTTCCAGACCGAGTTTCGCCAGAACAGCGGACCGGTGTCTCGTTTGATCGCTTCGGCGATCCTTCAGGAAAAGCAGTCGGTCGAGTAATGATGGCCAGGGATGGAAAAGAAACAGTTGCGACTGGCGACATCATCTACGTCGACATTGGTGACGAAGATAAGGCCGTTGCTGGCGACTACCTCACAATCTATCGTGAGGTCGGCACTGGTAATCTCAATGTGAAGGTTTATGACCTCGCATCACAAGCAAGAGAAGGATTTGCCAGCGAACAATATCGAGGAGGCGAGCTTTCGATGCAGGCTCGTCGCGGTAAAGAGTTTAAAGGTTAAGATAGTCTTTTCCGTCACGAGGGTTTTACACTTTCTCAAATCGAGAATAAGCGACCGCAGCTGCCAAGAAAGATAGTTGGCGAAGCGATGATCATTAACGTCCAGGTACGAACGGCGACAGCTGTCATAATGAGTTCCGCACAGGAGATTCACACTGGCGATTTTGTACAACTCAAATAACTCTGTCAGAAACTCCGGCCTGTTAGATACCCCTTGGGGAATAACAGGCCGGAGACCCCTGTTTAATCGCGAACGATTGCAACTCTCACAGCTTCCTGCTCTTTATTATCTTCACCTCGGCTCAGTACTGATCGGTAAAAACTCCGAAAGTACCCGTACATAGAAATGCACGCCGAGACAACCACCAGCCAGAGCATCGCTCGACCAGACGTATACAGCAGAACCTGCCAATCACTCCCCGTAATTGAACCGCTACCCACCAGATGATCCCAGGCTGTTCGAAGTTCAGGCACCGACCAGAACTTGATTGCCGGAAACGGTCGTCCAAAGTTTGCCACAGGCGGCCGTCCACCCACGCTCGATACAATCAATAAGGCGACCGTTACCACCTGCACCAACATCTTGAACTTTCCCATGCGGGATGCAGAGATAACTACGCCATCGGCGGCGGCGATGGAACGCAGGCCAGTAACCGCAAACTCTCGTCCAATGATAATGACAACGGCCCACGCCGGCGCCAGCTGGTTCTCTACGAGAGAGATCAATGCGGCGGAGATAAGCAACTTGTCGGCGATGGGATCCAGAAGCTGACCGAGTCGGGTAACTTGAGAGCGACTTCTTGCAAAGTGGCCGTCCAGAAAATCTGTGAAGGCCGCACCAAGGAAAAGCGCAACTCCAAAAATGTGCCTTGGCAGTCCAAACCAGTTTTCAGAAAACGGAGTCAACAAGACGACAAGCAATAGCGGAACGATAAAGATACGCAAAAGCGTCAGCGCATTTGGAAGGTTCACACGATTCTCGCACTGATCGAAGGACTGGATTACCGCGAATGCCTTGAAGTTTAGAACGTTTTTGAATTGTGTCAACGTGATCGTTTCGATAGAGGTTTCAGATCCAATCCAAGATTAGAAAACAATCTGTCCGCACGACAGCGCACTTCGCGGGCCTCTACTTGCCCATTGCAAACACCGAGTCTAGAATCACTGTTTCTCTAACACGCAAGATTTGCGTCTATAGCAGAAGCGCTCGATCTAACTCGCATGGCAATTGATCGCATCACAGTCAGAGGCGCCCGACAGCACAACCTCAAAAACATCAACGTCGAAATACCCCGGGATCAGTTCACCGTGATCACGGGACTGTCAGGCTCCGGCAAATCCTCATTGGCCTTCGACACAATTTACGCAGAAGGCCAAAGACGGTACGTCGAATCCCTGTCGGCTTACGCACGCCAGTTTTTGGATCAGCTCGAGAAACCCGACGTAGATTCAGTTGAAGGCTTGTCTCCAGCGATATCTATCGAACAAAAGACTGTCTCGCGTAGCCCCCGCTCAACTGTTGGCACCGTCACAGAGATTTACGACTACATGCGTTTGCTGTTCTCTTCGATTGGGGTTCCGCATTGTCCGGTTTGTGGAGCAGCAATTACTCGACAAAGCGTTGAGCAGATTGCGCAAAGCGTTTTGGCCTTACCGGAAGGCGAGCGAGTGATGATCCTTGCGCCCATCGTGCGCGGCAGGAAAGGCGAATTCAAGAAGGAGCTAGAAAAACTCGCGAAGGAAGGTTTCCTTCGCGCGCGCGTCGACGGCGAACTGCTTTCGCTTGACGAGGAGATAAAACTCGACAAGCGTCGTAACCACACTATTGAGGCGTTGGTCGATCGACTGCTCATCAAACCTGGGATAAACGAAAGACTGTTGGAATCGATCCGGACGGCCCTAAAGCTCACGGGTGGTGCTGTACTTGTTTCAGTGGTTGATGGCGACGAGAAGTTATATTCCGAACGTATGGCTTGCGTTAATTGCGGGATAAATGTTCCACCGCTTGAGCCGCGCTCGTTCTCGTTCAATTCCGCATACGGAGCCTGCAAGAGATGTCACGGTCTGGGTACCGTGCTCGAGTTCGATCCCTCAAAGTTGATATCTGCTGGTGATCAGCCCGCAGACAAACTTCCTTTTCTCGGCACGGTCGATAAGCAGGGTTCCGCATACTTGAAGAGCGCGCTGCTGGCGGTAATCAAACATTACAACGCAGACGCAAAACGACCTTTCGCTGAATTGCCTCGCGAGGTCCGTGATGGTTTCTTGAACGGCCTCAACGGCCAGTTGGCTTTCCGTCAAGGGTTATATTCCTATCAAAGTCCCTGGAAGGGCGCACTACGCTGGTTGCGTGACCGCCTCAATGAGCCGCCTTCGGAAAAAGTACGGATCGCGCTTGAAGAACTGGTCTCCCCAGCTGTCTGCCCTGACTGTAAAGGAAGACGACTACGTCCGGATTCTCTGGCTGTTCGCCTGGGCGGACGTGGAATCTCAGACTACACATCGTTCCCGATCGAAGGCGCTTTGTCGGCGTTTGAAGAGATCAAACTCAATGAGCGAGAAGAACAGATCGCGGGAGCAATCTTGCGCGAGATCAAAAATCGACTGATGTTTCTTAAGAAGGTCGGTTTGGGTTATCTCGCCCTCGATCGCGCCTCTTCGACACTTTCGGGCGGCGAAGGACAACGTATTCGGCTGGCGACACAGATCGGTTCTCAGCTTCGCGGTGTGCTCTATGTGCTGGATGAACCTTCGATAGGATTGCACCCTCGCGACAATCAGCGATTACTCGAAACCCTTTCCGCATTACGTGATCTTGGCAACACGGTCCTCGTTGTCGAGCATGACGAAGAGACGATTCGCCGAGCAGATTACGTAGTGGACCTGGGACCAGGAGCGGGCGCCCACGGAGGCAACGTTGTTGCTGTAGGAAGCTCGGAAGATGTGGCAAACAATCCCGAATCAATCACCGGGCTATACATCCGTGGTCTAAGGAAGATCGCTGTTCCAAATGAGAGACGGTCACCCAACGGAAAGAGTCTCACCGTACACGGAGCGCGCGCGAACAATCTGAAGGAGATCAATGTCTCGATTCCGCTTGGTCTGCTCACGGTGGTTACCGGTGTGTCCGGATCCGGCAAGTCAACATTAATTGAAGACATCGTGTATCGTGCGCTGGCGCGTCACCTTTATGGATCGTTGACTGAGCCCGGCGCCTATACAACCCTGGAAGGCTTAGAGTTTATCGACAAAGTTATCGAGATTGATCAGTCACCCATTGGTCGCACACCCAGATCAAATCCGGCAACCTACACGGGCCTCTTTACTCCAATCAGAGAACTGTACGCACTGTTGCCAGAGTCGCGAGAACGTGGATACAAACCGGGAAGATTCTCATTCAATGTTAAGGGCGGTCGTTGTGAAGCGTGCGATGGCGACGGAATGAAAAGGATTGAAATGAACTTCCTTCCGGACGTCTATGTTCTCTGCGATGTGTGCCGGGGTGCGCGATATAACCGCGAGACACTTTCTGTAAAGTACAAGGGAAAGTCGATTGCCGAACTGCTGGATACAACTGTGGAAGAAGCGTTACCGCTACTCGAAAATATTCCACAGATTCAACAAAAGCTGCAAACGTTGCTGGATGTCGGTCTTGGTTACATCAAGTTGGGCCAGTCGGCCACGACCTTATCGGGTGGTGAAGCACAGCGCATAAAACTGGCGAAAGAGCTCTCAAAGCGAGCAACTGGTCGAACCATCTACATTCTCGATGAACCAACGACTGGTTTACATTTTGCCGACGTGCATAAGTTGTTGGACGTACTGCAACGTCTGGTTTCGCTTGGTAACACCGTGTTGGTGATTGAGCATAACCTCGACGTGATTAAGAGTGCGGACTACATCATTGATCTCGGTCCAGAAGGCGGTGAACATGGGGGTCGCGTCGTCGCGACCGGAACGCCGGAGGAAGTAGCTCGGTCGCGGCGTTCACACACCGGTCAAGTCCTTCGTCCACTGCTGAACGATCGACTGACGAGTGCAGGTGGAGTGAATGGAAACGGACGCCGGAATAATAAAAACCGAGCGTGATATACTCCCGCGAAATTTTTGAGCCGAGGAACAGCCCACGATGTCAATCTATGACGATCTCGGCCCGCTAGATCTCAAAAAGATAAAAACCTACCCCCTGGCTTCTCGCGCCAGCAAAGTGTCCCTATCTGATTTTGCAAGTCCAGCCTCCTCCGATATG
>DATBMP010000066.1:0-3877 GCA_036554845.1 Pyrinomonadaceae bacterium | reverse complement strand
TGATGTCTTAAAAGTGATTCCTTAACAGCAAGACTTTCTTTTTCACCCTCGCCTGTGGAAATTCAGTGGAAAAGATTGCGTGCCGAACTTCGTTGGTTGGCTCTTCGTCGTTACCCTCGACTTCGCATGTCAGACGTTGATGAATTCGAGTGGCAAATACCTCAAATGTGTATCGCTTGAACGTTGGGTTGCGACGACCGGAGTCACGTTGTGCCATCGCCTCCAAAATCGCAGACTGCGCTTCTGAACGCAGATTCGCGATTAACAGCACCACAAGCTATAATCCGCCCACCTCTCATTAACTAAGCCTCAAAGAAAAGGATCATTGTTGACAGTGACCACTTCTCCAACCGTTTCTCGTCTCGCCACCCGGCTAGATGAAATCGGATTCTCAGACATCGTCAGTGTCCGTAACCGGATCATGGCTTTGCGAGCACAGGGGCAAACCGTCTTTCAGTTTGAAGGCGGTGAACCCTTCATGAACACTCCAGATGTCATCAAAGAGGCGATGATTCAGGCATTGAGAGACAACAAAACTCGATATGCACCGTCGTCAGGAATACCCGAACTGCGAAAAGCGATCGCAGAAAAACTGAGCTTCAGGAATCGACTGCCCGCGACTGAACGCGATGTGATTGTTCTCAATGGTGGAATGCAGGGATTGTTTGGCGCGTTTCAATCAGTAGTCGATCCCAACGATGAAGTTTTGGTGTTCTCGCCATTCTGGACGCCAATCAAGGATCTGATCGCACACTGCCAGGGCAAGACCATTCTCGTGCCGACTGAAGAGGCGCGTGGTAATGGTTTCGAAGAGACACTCGCGAAGTATGCAGGCAAGAAGACGAAGGCCGTCTACTTCAACACGCCGCAGAACCCGACTGGTGTGGTGTTCACTGAGGACGAGGCGCGCGCAGTTTCTCGCTTCGCTCAAGAACGTGATCTAGTTGTGATCGCGGACGAGGCTTATGAAGACCTGGTTTACAACGGCGAACATTTCTCGATCGGATCGGTTGAAGGAATGTTCGAACGCACGATCACCTGTTTCACACTGTCGAAGTCATTTGCAATGACAGGTTGGCGTCTTGGTTACACGGTGGCGGCAGAACCATGGATGACTGGTCTTAGAAAAACGACACTGTACTCGTCAAATGGTGTGTCGACTCCGACACAATGGGCTGGTCTGGCTGCTTTTCAAATCGACGCGAGCATGCTTTTAGCAAATCGCGACGAGTATCGGCAAAGACGCGATCTATTGCTGGATGGATTAAATAGTTTGGGTTTGACTTGCGAGAAACCTGCCGGAGCTTTCTATGCCTTTCCTGATGTTTCACGCGTAAGCACTGACAGTCGAGAAGCAGCAGAGATACTGCTCGAACGCGCTCAGGTAGCGACAGTCCCAGGAATTGTTTTTGGTGAACATGGGGAAAGTCATTTGCGCTTCTCTTTCTCAACGTCAATTGAGACCATTCGTGCTGGAATAGATTCACTGCGTCGCAATATCTAGGAGCTGCCGGTGCGAGATAGAGAAGAGCAGACTCGTCGAGGACCTGCCGAGGAAGCATTCAGCAATGTTTCCCTTCGCAGTGAGTTTGACTTCATCGAACAACTTCGTCGTCGACTTGCGACCAAAAGAGATCCTTCCAACACAACGATCGGTGTCGGCGATGATGCGGCGATTCTTCGCCAATCATCTGGACGAGATACGGTAGTAACCACGGATCTCCTCATCGAAGACATCGACTTTCATCGTCAATCTTCCAATCCCAAATTGTTAGGCCACAAAGCACTCGCGGTATCGCTTTCCGATATTGCAGCAATGGGTGCGCGTCCCCGTTGGGCCCTAAGCTCAATTGGTGTTCCGATTGATGTATGGAACTCAACCTGTGTAGACGAGTTCTACGACGGTTTTTTTGAGTTGGCCAACAAATACGATGTGACTCTTATCGGCGGCGACGTGTCGCGTACGCCTGACAAGATTGTTATCGACTCGATCGTGATTGGTGAGTGTTCGTCTGGACGGTCCGTACTTCGTTCAGGCGCACGACCCGGAGACCACGTATTTGTTACGGGCGAACTCGGCGGTGCCGCAGCCGGATTGCGCATGATTGAACGGGGCGCCCGTCTTGATAAACCCGTTGCAGAAGAGGACAAGGAACTGGTCCACTCGTTGTTGTTGCGGCATCTGAGTCCAGAACCACGAGTTGGTTGGGGACTGGTTTTAGGGCAGGAGAATTTGGCAACCGCAATGATTGATATCAGCGATGGTCTCTCTTCGGATCTGCACCATCTGTGTCGCGAGAGCGGTGTTGGAGCCGTCATCGAATCTGGACTGATACCAACTGACCAGCGCGTGACCGAGATTTGTGGGAGACGAGCACTAGATCCACTGCTGCTTGCTTTACATGGTGGCGAAGACTTTGAACTTCTCTTCACGGTCGCGGCTGAAAATGTTCCCAAGTTACCAAGAAAAGTCGATGGAGTGGGCGTGACTGAAATTGGCCGCATTGTTCCGCGCGATGAAGGCGTGCGACTTTCAGAAGGCTCACGAGTTTGGGAATTGAAAGCTGAAGGATGGGAGCATTTTTGATTGGCGATAAAGGATTTCGGATTGCGGATTTGGGATTTGGAAGTTGGAATTTGGAATTTGAAATTTGGGATTTGGGATTTGGAACATTTGGAATTTGTAATTTGAACAACACTGCCAGCAAAGATTTCAGGTTGGGAAGGGTGGTTTACCCCCGTAGGTGCGATTGCAGCGAATGGGGTGGTTTGCGACAAGCTTCAAATCAGCTTCAGCAATCGCAACTTCGGAGGTAAACCACCTCTTCCCCATCCAAAATCTTTTCTGGCAGTGTTATTCAATTCCAAATCCCAAATTCCAAATCAATAGCATGCTGAAGATTCACAACACACTCTCGGGCAAGCTCGAGGAATTCCGTCCGCTTCGCGAAGGCGAGGTGCGATTCTATTACTGTGGTCCAACGGTCTGGGATTATGGACACATCGGCAACTTTCGTTCAGCAGTCGCCGCCGACATCATTCGTCGTTATCTCAAGTTCAAAGGATATCGGGTCACTCACGTCATGAATATCACTGACGTGGAGGATCGAATCATTGCCAAGTCTCAAGAGGCGGGACTTAGCATCGACGACTACACAGCAAAGTACATCGACGCCCTTTGGGAAGATTTTGACATTCTAGGTTGTGAGAGGCCGGAGGTTGTTCCCCGTGCCACTCGGCACATTCCGGAGATGGTCGATCTAATCGAGAAACTTCTTGCTTCGGAACATGCATACCGTTCTGATGGATCGATCTATTACCGGATCAGTTCCTTTCCTGAGTACGGCAAACTTTCGAAGATCAACTTTTCGGGAAATATCGCCGGCGCCAGTGAGCGCATCGATACTGACAAATACGAGAAGGAGGACGCTCGAGATTTCGCCCTGTGGAAAGAACCGGGTAATCCGAACGAGCCGGCCTGGGAAGCTCCGATTGGACGTGGCCGTCCAGGATGGCACATCGAGTGCTCGGCAATGTCGATGAAGTACTTAGGCGAAACTTTCGATCTGCACCTCGGCGGAATTGACCTGGTCTTTCCACATCACGAAAACGAGATCGCGCAAAGTGAAGGCGCCACCGGAAAGGAGTTTGTGCGTTACTGGATGCACTTCGAGCACTTGAAGGTCGAAGGCGAAACGATGTCCAAGTCGAAGGGGAATTACTACACTCTTCGCGACGTCGTTGCTAAAGGCTATTCACCCGCGGCGATTCGTTATTTTCTTCTGAGCGTCCCCTACAACAAGCAACTGAACTTCACGTTTGATGCGCTGGCCGGAGCGGAAAAAACGGTTGAGAGTTTGCGCGACTTTCGCGCGCG
>DATBMP010000452.1:0-5466 GCA_036554845.1 Pyrinomonadaceae bacterium | reverse complement strand
TCACAAGCGCGGTCGCGGGCACTGGACCATCTTCGACTTTCTTAACTAACCGCATGCTCTCTGGAATCGCCAATTCAATTTTTTCCTGTTCACGCATCACCCGCTCACCTAACTCAGTGATCGATACGGTCGGGTACTCACCGCGATTGACTCGCAAGCACCGCGCATCAACGAGCGCGTCGATATAAGCGGCGAGGTCGTCCTGGCGCATGTCACTCAATAATCCGTAGGTAGAGAGTTCGTTCAACTTTGCCCGCATGACACTCTTTGAGGCTGAACCGCGCAGCGTCGCGGCCAGGACTTTCTTACCGAACCTTCCGTTCATGCGTTTGGCGCAAGCGAGGATCTTCCGCATGCGAAGTGTTTCATCTTCGGTGAGTGTTCTCGGAACAAGCACCACCGGTTCCGACTGCTTTATCGCAGTAAGTAAATCTGATGTGGTGGGTGAACTGGTTACACGAATGCGCACACGAGTCTGCGGCGAACAGTTGCCGCAGGTACCACAGCTCCGCGAGTGATGTCGATCGCCGAAGTAATCGAGTATGTAGGCGCGATAACAATGCTCCGTGTAACAAAACTCGATCATCTCGCGAAGTTTGCGGCGTTCGAGAGCTGCTCGTCTCATGACATCGCCGAATGTGATTCTCAACGGCGTGGGAGCATCGTCCAACATCATCAACGTCCGGATTCGACGACGCGACTGTTTTTCGCGAGCCTGTTCCCAAGGCGCTGCTCCCTGATTGAAGGTAGCTAACCGTTCGACGTGTCCAGCTCGTTCCAGGAGATAGAGTGAGGATTGAACTGCCATTTCGTTGGATTCACCGGCCAGTGAAGCAATCTCTGAAGTGGACAGTTCGATACGTTTTGTTCCGGTAGCCATCAATGCCTCGTAAACACTCTGCACAACCTCCACACTTGGATACGAGCCTTCGATGAAAAAGTCATGTGTGTTCTTGTCTGCGTAGTTAAACAGCAGCACGCAGGATGAATTGAGTCCGTCGCGTCCGGCGCGTCCTATCTCCTGATAGTAGGCTTCGATTGACCCGGGCATTTGATAGTGAGCAACAAATCGTATGTCTGACTTGTCAATCCCCATTCCAAACGCATTGGTCGCGACAATCATCTGTGTTTTACCGGTCATGAAATCTTCCTGCGCTTTGATGCGTTGCGAATCAGGCATGCCTGCGTGATACGCAGCGACAGTTAGACCTCTAGACCACAAACCGGCGGCCACCTGCTCGACGGCTTTTCGTGTTGAAGCGTAGATGATTCCCGAACCTTCATGCGTCTGAGCCAACTGTATGATGTTGGCGATCTTTTCGCGCTCCTTCTCAGTGTGAACGACATTAATGGTGAGATTGGGCCGATCGAATCCGCTCACAAACGTTTGCGGACTGTTAAGACCCAGTTGTTCGATGATGTCGTTTCGGACATAAGGAGTCGCCGTTGCGGTCAACGCCAGGGTCGGCACACCGTTCAGCAACGCGATCACGTTCTTCAGGCGGAGATAGTCGGGACGAAAGTCGTGTCCCCAGGTAGAGATACAGTGGGCTTCATCTACTGCGAAGAGTGAGATGTGGATCTGCCGTAGTGCTGAGGTGAAGCGACTGCTACGAAATCTCTCAGGCGCTACATAGACGAGTTTGAATTTGCCACTGCGCAGCGCATCAATTCGCGCGCGCTGTTCGGCTTCCGGAATAGAACTGTTAATGAACGTCGCGGGCAGACCTCGAGACAAAAGTGCGTCCACCTGATCTTTCATGAGTGCGATCAGCGGGGAAACAACTAGAGTGGCGCCTCCTAACATCAGCGCCGGAAGTTGATAACAGAGAGATTTCCCGCTGCCCGTGGGCATTACTACGACGGCGTCCTTGCCATCAAGCACACTTTGGATCACTTCATGCTGGCCCTGGCGGAAATCAGCAAAACCGAAATGTTGATGAAGTGAAGTGAGCGCGTCGGCCATCGTCGGCATGTGGGGAGTCTAGGATCTGTAAACCGAAACCCGCAAGAGCATGTCGATTGCCAATTGCCGATTGCCGATTTTCAGAGAAACGGAAGTAACCTCCTTGCGTTCACCTCGTAACTTGCCCAACAAGAAATCGTCAATCGACAATCGACAATTGGCAATACTTCGGAATCTCATGATCGACAACTGGCAAAAATTGCTGTTGCTAGAGTTTCTTGGAATGGGTGCGGCGATTTCGAAATCCCCAATGTTGTTCTGAGTATCGACACAACCGCCATTCAATCGAAGCGCGGAAGTGGCATTTCCTGGCGCCCTGGATGGTCCACTTCCTCTAAAACAACTGGCATTGGTTCCATACCCCACAAGGTCGACGATGTCAGCCGATGCCGGGCACGTTCCGCTTAAGCGAGTGGTCGAGTTTACGAGCGCAACCTTTCCTGCTGTAGCAGCCATGGCAGTGTTACCGGCGACATCCTCCGGTGGAAGGTCCGCGCCGTTGTTTCCACCAGATGCTTGTTTGATCAAGTAGTACTGGCCAGGCGCGAGCGAAATGTTTCCCAAATTGGTAACTGACCATGAAGAGCCTGTGGCAGTCGCATATTGAACAGACCATCCGTCGAGATTGACTGAGATGGTCGTGGGGTTGAAGAGTTCGATGAAGTCATTACGGAGCGGTGCACCCGCGTTTCCTCCGCCGCCGTAGACCTGGCTGATCACGATTCGCGGCGCCGGCGTTGGCGAAGGTGACGGCGCCGGTGTTGTTGTAGGGGAGGGCAAAGGAGTAGGTGACTGAGACGGTGAGGGCGAAGGGAGTGGCGATGGCCCAGGCGTCGGACTACTGGTGCGGTTCTCAGGATTACTCGGCGTCAACAACTGAAAATCATCAAAATTGTTATCTGTATCCTGTGTGCTACCGCTTGGCCCTCCAGGTTTCCGTTCATAACTCTGGTTTGAATCAGAGGGCAGGGGAGCCAGATGCATGTTTTCACGGAACGTCGAACCGGCACTCAGTCCAACCTGATCAACAATGGAGTTGTCAGGCAGCGTCAATGCTAGTCCTCCATCATTAGCCAAACCAGAGGCGAAGGTTTGGTCTCCAGCAACGGTCCCGCTATATCCATTTGCGTTCGCGGCAAGAAAGTGTCCTCGCGAAGGAATGAAAGTTTCCGAGTTGATTGTCAATCTGGTACTGATAGTTCCACCGCTGCTTGATGTGCGCACCTTCCAACCTGAAATGTCTACCGCTACGTCGCTGTTGTTGTAGAGCTCAACGAATTCGTCTCCGGCGCCGTTTGGACCACGTGTCCGAAACTCGCTGATCACAACCTTGGGAACTGGCGGTGATGGAACAGGCGAGGGAAGCGGACTAGGTGTTGGAGTTGGGATTGGTGTCGGTAAAGGCGTCGGAGTCGGACTCGGTGCGTTCACCGTTACAGTTACAGCAACAGATCGGGTGCGTCGAGCTGACGCGGTGATCTCGCTAACTCCTGGAGTATGTGCGGTGACGAGTGCGGTTTGATCTATCGTTGCCACAGACGGATCTCTCGCGGTCCACGAGAAGATCACGCCGTCCAAAATGTTCCCGCCGTTGTCGAAAGCCTCAGCGCTGAACTGGAAGTGGCCACCAACATTCAGTACGGCCGTCGGAGGGTGAAGTATTACTCTAGCGACCGCAGGTTCTGGATTAAAGGAACTGCCATCTGCACGAGTTCCTGGACTGAATGCGGCCCCGGGCGCAACCGACTCATGAAGCGCAAACATCCCCGTTGAGTCCGGCGCGCGTGTAATCGATTGGTTAAGGTCGGCAGGCAAACCCGAACTTCCACCATACCTTTGGGTGCTGACGATCTCGCCTAACGGATCACGCAATGTGACTACACCGCCAGAATTAATTAGTGACAATCCTCCTGTTGAGGATTCGAAAAGCTGCGATCCACCGAACCGCGGTTCTGCATGAGAAAGATCACCGCCACCGAACACGACTATGGCCGTTCCTGCAAAGACAATGCTGCCTGGGGCGAAACGATGCCGAACGATGTCAACAGAACTTGAAAGACTGCGCGTCAGGATTTCGTAACCAGAAAAATCGATGTCGCGGGATGATCGGTTAACCAACTCGATGAATTCATCGTCGGACGGACTTCGCACTCCATCGAGATTTGCATCGCCTGTGATTGTATCCGGCGGATCCACAAGGATCTCATTGATCATGATGTCGCGGAGAAAGCTGCCACCCAACACAAGGGTGACGGGATTACTAACAGCGTCTTCTGTTTCAAGAAACAGCGTCGACCGACCGGTGCCCCTCAAGCTCGAGGGTAAGTGCAGATGCATCTCATCAAGTCCCGGCAGATCAATCGACGGATGGATTGATTCAACCACCAGTGATCGACCGTCTATCTTCGCCTGAAAATCTCTTGCGTTTCTGATTCCGGTTCCGAAAACGATCAGCCGCAGCTTGCCGTCGGACGGATCGAACGGTGTTGGGGCCAGTGTGTCGGCGTTGAGTATCAAACCCTCACCATCACCCTGGCCGTTAACCGTGAAGATGCCAGGTGAGGTAGGTAACACTTCGATCTGCGCTTTTGAAGGGAACCCATCCGAATTGGTTACCACGACCTCAGCTAATCCGATCTCAGTCGCTGCCGGTAATACAAAGTGGACCTCGGTTGGCGAAACAAACAGCAGCCGACAGTCACTCCCATTCACTGTGACACTCGTTCCTGCGAGGACGGTTGGAAAATCAGACTCCGATTGAGCAGTGGTTTGCGCGAGTGCGTTGCCGAAAGCGATTCCAATACTCGCCGGAGCCAAACCCTGGTGCGCACCCTTGCCCAGAGAGGCGCGATTCTTTACTTCGATTGATCCGAACGGCGGCCGGCTCTCAAGTCTGAGCAGATAGATCTCGGAATTGTTGGAAAACTGCTGGTCGCTCACCTCAACTGAAAGCACACGAGGAAAGTTGAAGACGACCCCGCTGCCGTCATCGTTGAGTGCCGAGACAACCTCGGCAGTCGCTCTTGAAGGAGCATCAGTAAGGCGAGTGAACTGACCAGTTGGTACGTCATAAAGGTAGAGTTCAACGCTGCGGTCACTATTTCCGCCAATAACGTTGCGCCTGGTTGCGAAGGTGATGCGCTTTCCATCACCGCTTATTGCAGCGTTCAGCGACACATCATCGGCACGTGCCACAAGTGCGGTCACTTGAACTGATTCGCCGGTGGCCGCGTCGTAAAGAAAGACCTGAGATTGGTTCTCGCTCGTTTCGGCCGTATATATAACTCTGAACCCCGAGTCGCTTATCACCCGTCCGGGTGAAAGTTTTAAAGACGCCGAACCGGCCACAACAGTCACACTCACATTTGTATCAAGTATCTTGAGTAATAGATCGGCACTGGTTGAACTGCTCCGAGTAATGTAGGTGATTCGCGTTGCGTCGCCGCTAAGGTGCGCATCAGTCGAACCAATGATTCCGCTCGAAGATGTCAGCTGGTCCA
>DATBMP010000440.1:0-7201 GCA_036554845.1 Pyrinomonadaceae bacterium | reverse complement strand
GCACAAGGAAGAACGCGAAGGTCTTTTCCGTAGCGAACGCTCTTACGGCAGCTTCTATCGCCAACTTCCACTGCCTGCAGGCGTCGATACGAGCAAGGCAACGGCGACCTTCCGCGATGGCGTTCTCGAAATCACGATGCCCTCGTCACAGGGTGAGGCGCGCGGGCGTCAACTCGAGATTAAGGATTCTCAAACTGAGGAACAACCAAAGCAAATGGGGAAAGCAGCTGGCGCCAGCCGGCATTGAGAATCATTTCGGCAGTAAGAGAAACTGAATCGGAATCTGGGAGGAAGCAATGTTAATAATGTACACAGGTAGTTGGTGGGCTTTGGTGCTGCGAGGACTCGCGGCGATTGCATTTGGGGTCCTGGCATTTGTTTGGCCCACGATCACACTTACGGCCCTGGTGTTCCTTTGGGGAGCGTATGCACTGGTAGATGGTGCATTCGCCATTGCTGCCGGTGTGAAATCTTACGGCGAGAACAAACGTTGGTGGGTTCTCTTACTTGAAGGAATCCTCGGCGTTGCTGCAGGACTAGTGGCTTTTCTGATGCCGGGTATCACAGCGTTGGTCCTACTGATCTTGATCGCCGCTTGGGCAGTTGTAACTGGTGCTTTCGAAATCGCCGCCGCGATCCAGTTGCGCAAAGAGATTAAAGGAGAATGGCTATTGGCATTGGCCGGGGTCGCTTCCATTCTCTTTGGTCTTGCGTTGATGCTTAATCCGGGTGTGGGAGCACTCGCGGTGCTATGGCTGATTGGAGCGTACTCCATAGTCTTTGGTGTTCTACTTATCGCGCTTGGTGTGAAACTGCATGGCTTGGTGAGATCGGTCGATCGGATGTCGCCGCGTGCTGTGTGATGTGGGCCGGTAATGCCCCAATGGAGTGACTCTGTGCAGCGTGAAGTGTGTTCTGCGTCTCGGTGGTGAATTTACCTAAATGTATTTGAACCACAGAGAAACGAAGTGCACTGAGGACGCACAGCGGGACCACGGCTTCACGGTGGAATTAAGAGGGGAAAACAATGGTAAAAGGAATAACCAAATCGGTGACACGCGCGGCGAGTGTGAAAATCATGGTTACTCTGCTGATGCTTGCGGGTTTGTTTGGCGCATGCAATCGGCAAAACGACCGCAGTTTTCGTCTGGCATCTACCTCGGATCCGAACGCCCCCGGCGGCGCCAACGCGAACTTGACAACGGGAAACCCGGCGGTGATGCCGGTCGCCTCATACGCTGATGTCGTAAGCAAAGTGGCGCCAGCCGTAATCACCGTTCATTCACAAATGCGCGTGCGCCAGTCCCAACAGTATCCGTTTACGAACGATCCATTCTTTCGCGAGTTCTTTGGCGATCGTGGAACGCAGCAACCACCGGTTGAACGACAACGTCAAGGGTTGGGTTCAGGGGTGATTATTGACGCGAGTGGTTACATCTTGACGAATCACCATGTGATCGATGGCGCTGACCAAATCAAAGTGGACTTAAACGACAATCGTACTCTTGAAGCCAGAGTTGTCGGTTCCGACCCGCCAAGCGATTTGGCCGTCCTGAAAGTTGAAGCGAGCAACTTACCTGTAGTCGCATTGGGAGATTCAGATCGTACAAGAGTGGGCGACGTCGTGTTGGCAATCGGGAATCCTTTGGGCGTTGGACAAACTGTAACCATGGGTATCGTCAGTGCCAAAGGACGTCAGACGGGCTTGAGCAATGGAAGCTTCGAAGACTTTCTGCAAACTGACGCTCCTATTAATCAGGGCAATTCAGGAGGTGCTCTCGTCAGCACGGCAAGCGAATTGATCGGCATCAATTCTCAGATACTTTCGCCTTCCGGAGGCAGCATTGGATTGGGCTTTGCTGTTCCTTCCAATATGGCGCGCACTGTAATGGAGCAGTTAATCAATACAGGCAAGGTCAGACGGGGACAGCTTGGCGTTACCGTTCTCAAGATACCCTCTGAAGAAGCCTCAAAACTGGGCGTGGATCAAGGGCCGGGCGTCGTGGTCTATGAAGTGCAGCCAGGAAGTGCGGCTGATCGAGCGGGACTACGCAAAGGTGACGTGATCACGGCGCTCAACGGAACGCCGGTTACCGATCCGAACACTTTTCGAAACACGGTCGCCGGTGCGCCGCCCGGCAGTCAAGTGACCCTGACAATCAAACGAGGAGGTGCAGAACAACAGGTGCGCGCGACGCTCGGTGAATTCACACCTCAAGCTGAGCGTCCACAGCAACGGCGATGAAACCAGAACGTGCATTCACTCAAAACAAGGGAGGCCCCGAGAAGAGTTTGATTTCGCGACGCGATGTCGAAGCGTTGGCCTTGTATGACTCGAAGCCGGACAGCCCGGTTTTAAGTCTTTACCTGGACACCGATCATTCCCGGCAGCCGAACATCAATCGCGGTTTTGAGATTGTGTTCAGAAACATGCTCCGCGATGTTGAGCGGCCCGAGGACACTGCAAAGCAGCAGCAGCTGAAGGAAGACGCGGAAGTAATGGTCCGCTTCATGGATGACTATCGGGACACGAGACGTGCTCTGGTCATCTTTTCTAACGCCTCTGAAAACTTGTTCTGGATGCGGGAACTAAACGTTAACGTGCGCGATAGTCTTCGTTGGCAGCCGGCTCCTTACGTGCGTCCGCTGCTCGAAATGTTCGATGAACACGAACGATACGGCGTCGTGCTCACCGACCGGCAACAGGCGAAGCTGTTCACGGTATTTCTCGGCGACATCGAGGAGAGCAAGCAAGCTTTTGCGGAAGCTGATGTCAGGCACATCAAAGGGGCCGGTAAGGATCACCCGCGTTCGCAGATGAACATTCAGCGCAAAGCCGACGAACACGCGCACTGGCACCTGAAGAATGTGGCTAGCATGATGTCGCGCCTCGGACAACAGCATGAGTTTGATCGATTGATTCTCGGCGGCACGACCGAAGTAACCGCCGAGTTGTTTGGGCTACTGCCGAAGGCTTTACGCGCGCGCGTAGTTTGTCAGATCACGTTGCCAGTTCAAGCTAACGATGCTGACGTTCTGGCTGAGACCATTAAGATCGAAGAAGAAGTCGAGCGCGCGCGTGAAAGCGATCTCGTCGAACGGCTGATCACCGCAGCGAAGAAAGATCAGAAGGGGGTCCTCGGCACTAAAGACACGTTGCTCGCCTTGCAGGAAGGACGCGTTTGGCAACTCATCTACAGTGAAGGCTTCAGGGTCGCAGGCGCTGAATGCACCAACTGCACAGCGCTTCTGATGACGGGATTCGACGCATGCTCCTACTGCGGCAAACTGACGCGCGCGGTTGACGATTTGGTTCAATTGGCAACTGACCGCGTCCTTGACGCGGACGGAAAGATCGAACAGATGTTTGGGCCTGCGGCCGATCGTCTTAATGATGTCGGAGCTGTCGGCGCAGTTTTGCGGTACTAAAAAAGAGGAGGGAAGTCATGTCAGGTTTCATTGAACGCAATCAGTGGGAATCGTTTCTGGAAGAGTTCAGCCAACGCAATCATTCGCGCGCGACTCGTCTGGAAGTCGTTGGCGAGATCGGCGCCCAGGAGGAAGAGAGGTATCTGCCATTGATCGGCCTCAGCCTGGACCCGAAAGGCACTGAAGCCGGGAGCGTCGAAATTATTTTGGGTGGCGAAACAGCTAGAGACCCAAGGCACGTCGAACATTTGGTTGAGAACGTTCAGCGCGTCGCGCCGTTGATTGGGCCGGATGGTTTGGAAGAAGGAGTCGCATTTGAGGATGCTGAAGGCGCCAAGACCATCCTGCTGTTCGAGAAGCTGTCTCAGATCCCGGAGAAAACGGCGGACATTCGCCATGCGGATTCCAAGGGTGCTCAACGATAAGGAGTGCCTGAACGATGTCGGACCAATTGAACAAACAACCGGCTTGCGAGCCTGTGCCAGAGGAGGAATTAGACGAAGCGTTGAAGGCGAGTTTCCCGGCGAGCGATCCGCCGCAATGGACTCTCGGCGTCGAGAATCATTGTGACGACCCCAAGAAGGGAGAGCCCGGCGATTCCCCCGAAAGGGAACGCGCACAGAGCTAAGAATCGATCAGCTACGCGCATTATTGGGACTCAGATTTAACTGCGAATCTCACCGCGAACATCCGCTTGCCCCAGTGATATAGGCACTCGTTTGGTCAGCTTCCCGGGTTGGCAATACCGGTTCAATTCCCGTCGCCCGCTCCAGTTTCTCGGTAACTCTGATTCAATTTCAAAAATTTTGGCAGAACCAAACTGTCGATGCCTTTGCTGGTCATCGAAGGTGAGAAAGCCATGAACGGGTGTGCTCGTAATTCAGGCGCCGCTGATCTCTGACCATCTCAAGGCCATAAAGTTCGCTTCGGGCCATTGGCTGATGGAAGAGAAACCGACCGAGACATCTGCGGCTTTGAAGAACTTTTTTGCGAACTGATCTCGCGGTCAGATTTTTGCAATCACCCGACGTAAACGCTCTTGATGATCGTCTCCCCATTTTCCCAACGCCGCTATTACTGGTAGCACGCTCTGCCCCAAGTCAGTCAATGAGTATTCAACACTGGGCGGCAGCTCAGCATAGATTCTTTTCGAAAGAAGCCCGTGTTCTTCCAGTTGATTCAACTGTACGTTCAACACTCTTCGGGTAGCCCCTGGAATTTTTCTCTGCAATTCTCCGGGGCGCTTTATGCCTTGAGAAATGAAGTACACGAGGTGAATCTTCCACTTCCCGTATAGGACTTCCTTGACGAGATCAAGCCCGCAATTCAGTTCGATGGGAATCTTTTTCTTGTACATAGGCACTGTGTTCTGAATCCAGGAAAAGATTCTATCAAGTCACTGGATAGGGATAAATTTATCCGCTATCGAGTTCATTTTCCGTATTGTGGGCCAATCCCTGAAGGCGGACAATTCAAATCGAGAAAGAGGAATAAGTCGGCGCATCCGACCACATCGATCATGAGTTCAAATACGAAAATCCAAATCGATGCAAATGAGCTAGCGGCCAAGAGAGTTCTGGTGACCGGCGGAACAAAGGGTATCGGCGAAGCGATCGTCAAACGCCTGAGGCAAGCCGGCGCCACTGTCGTTACCACAGCTCGCTCAACCCCTGAAAACCTTGAATCACCCGAACTCTTTGTCCAGGCTGATATCGGCACGCCCGAGGGCGTGCAAAAAGTTGTAAAAGAGGTCATCGAACGGCTCAATGGTGTGGACATTCTGGTTAACAATGTGGGCGGATCATCTGCGCCAAGCGGGGGTGCACTTGTCCTGAGTGATGACGACTGGGAGCAGGCATTCAATGACAATTTATTTGCCGCTGTTCGGCTGGATCGAGCGTTTCTTCCAAAGATGCTTGAACAGAAGTCAGGGGTCATTATTCATATCTCGTCTATCCAGCGAACGCTACCGCTTTATGAGGCTACATTGGCGTATGCAGCGGCAAAAGCTGCGTTGACTAATTACAGCAAAGGACTGTCAAACGAAGTTGCACCCAAAGGAGTTCGGGTCAATACCGTCGCGCCTGGTTACATCGAAACGAAGGCGGCTGAGGGACTGGTTGAGAGGTTGGCGGAATATGCGGGAACAGATCTTGATACCGCCCGGCAGGGACTGATGGACTCACTCGGCGGAATTCCAATGGGAAGGCCCGGGCGACCGGAAGAAGTTGCGGAACTTATCGCCTTTCTGGTGTCCGACAGAGCTTCATATATCAATGGTACTGAATACGTCATTGATGGAGGCACCATTCCGACCGTCTGACCCTGCAAACACTAATCCAAATGGGGGAGCAAATGTCCAAGAAAATACAAATGCCGCAAGCCGTTGACGCTTTCATCGCAGCAACGAATGCCCATAACACCGATCAGTTTCTGGCTACGCTGACCGACAACGCAGTCATTACTGACGAAGGTCAGACGTATTCTGGGATAGCTGCGATTAAAACTTGGAGCGACGAGAAATACGTTGGCGCCAAAGTCGCATTAGAAGTTGTTGACGCGGTTCACAGCGGCGACAAGACCATAGTCACCGTAAAGGTAGACGGCAACTTTGATAAGACCGGACTTCCCGATCCGTTTCTCATGGATTTTCACTTCACTACCGATACCAGGCAGATCTCCGCGTTGAGTATTCGCTTGGTTGGCCAATAAGTGCTGTAAGCAAAGAAACTCGCGTTGACACGGTAGGGGTCCAAGACTTGAGAACGAGATCTATTAATGACTCTAACTCCGCGAAGTTCGAGATGCCCTCTCAATGAAACTGTTTTCTGATTTGCGGCCGAACTAAGTAGCCAAGCAGAAATAACACAATCGGAATTCCAACGATCGCTCGCAGTTCAGTACCGCTGATGACATTGACAGCACTGCCTGCCATGTTCACGCCTAACATTCCTAGGGCAAGCCAATACCCCCAGTTTCTTTTCCGCCATAGTCCAATTGCGGCGCAAAGACAAGCAGCACAAACACTGGACATCAGAACAATGGCCCAACCTCCAAGACGAGTAAATGCCTCGCGCGCTTGTGGGTTGACATGCCAGATTGGTTCTAGAAAGCTGCCTGGAAAAGTTAGGGACACAGCGGAAATCAGACTCGCAATTGTGCCAATCACGAACAAGATCATTAATGCCGTAATACCAAGGGGTCTAGCTCGGTCTTTAGACAACTCTATCTCCGGATCGTGAATCGTGAGTAGGCGGGAGCCTCCCACAACTCCCGCCTTGTGGGCCACGTGTCCTCACCCCACGCGACCACCGCGTTCGCCAGGGAGGCGAACGCAGTCACATTATAAGCAGCGATTTAAGTGGGGCGTGTTTTTCAGTAATTGGATTCTTTCTTGAATCGAAGAAAAGGTCGCTCTTACTGCTCGCATACTGTCTATCTTGGCGGGTACTCTGTCTTGGAAAGGGTGACGCCCCTTCTGAACAACCTCCAAATCTAAGATGCCGTTATGCCAAGACCTACTGGATTCGATCGTGCGACCTCCGCATCACGCGCGCGGCGACCACATGAAACCAAGAAAATGCCGACAACGAGATCTATGAGCGACTTTGAATCGCACGTTCACGTGTGTTAGAGCAGAGCTGATGGCAGGAACGGATTGTGCTAAGTGGCTGAGACAGGTGAGTTTGGTGGAGCAGAAGGGATTCGAACCCTCGACCTCTGCGTTGCGAACGCGGCGCTCTGCCAAACTGAGCTACTGCCCCACGCGTTG
>DATBMP010000434.1:0-4131 GCA_036554845.1 Pyrinomonadaceae bacterium | reverse complement strand
CGCCCAGCATGTCGAGCCAGATTCGATGTGCCTCGGCGAGTTGCCTACCGCCAAAGCCGGCTCCTTCCATCTTCTCAAGCAATCCGGCGACTGAGCGATCGCGATCAACCTGTACGGGGCGCGTCGGTGTCGTCAGATACTTGGAAGCTTTCGGTTTTCGTTGAGTGACCATAAACGGTGGTGAACCTCTCAAAAAGTGGACTTCAGGATGATAGCGTGTGTTGTGCCCACTCAGACGACCTAAGCCAAAACACGTGTCGTTAACTAGAAATCGGTGTGGCGTCGGGCTCGCGGCTTGGCGCCGTTGGCCGACAGGTATGTGTATGCTTCGTAACGCGATTCATAAAACTGCGAAAGCTCGGCCCCTTCTGCTTCGCTCAACTCTCCGTCTTTGACTCGCTGGTTGATCAGTCTGCGAAACCCGTCATGCAAATAGCTTCGCTCGTAGCGCGCACGTTCAGCAGCTTCACCGACCGTAGTCCCGCGAATCACTTTCTTTATGAGATAGCCTTCCTCGTCAATGTAAACATGAGCTTCGTGAGGTGCTCCGAAGAGGTTGTGATTATTTCCCATCACCTCCTGGTAAGCGCCCACGAGCATAAAAGCGAGATAGTAATGTTCGCCCGGCACCAGGGGATGAAGCTCCAGCACCTGCTTTACGTCGTGCAGGTCCACGAACTTATTCACAACTCCATCAGAGTCGCAGGTTATGTCGCACAGGGTAGCGTATTCAGTGGGAGGTTTATTCAGATGATGAATCGGAACAATCGGGAACAGTTGATCAAGCGCCCAGTGATCGGGAACCGAACGAAAGACTGAAAAATTAGTTAGATACTTGGCACACAAAAGTTTTCTTAGTTCATCAAACTCTTCGGAAACATACTTTGCTTGTTGCGCATACTTATCCGCGCGTTCGCACACATCCCAGAACAAGACCTCACCTTTGGCGCGATCTTCAAGACTGATCAATCCCAGATTGAAAAGTGTAAAAAGCTCTTCGCGATGCTCGAGGGCATCGTGGTAATACTCGCGGTAATTCTTTACCGTGATCGATGCACGCAGGTCTCCGAGTTCGGTCACCACTTGTGGATCATCGTCGTCGATCTCGATGGGGGTAATATCTTCAACGACGGTCTCGATCTCATCCTGAACGTTGGTGACGATGATCGCGTGATAGGCCGCGAGAAAACGACCCGACTCTTGAATGATGGTAGGGTGCGGAACATTCTCGTCGTCACACACCTGCTTGATCGTGTAGATCACATCGTTCGCAAACTCTTGCGCGGTGTAGTTTGCCGAAGAGTCGAAAGCCGTCTTAGATCCATCGTAATCGACGGCCATACCCCCGCCGACGTCCAACAGATCAATCGGAACTTTCATCTGGTAGACCTTTGCGTAGACGCGCGCGGCCTCTTTCATTGCATTCTTGATCCGCTTGATGTCGGTAAGTTGTGAACCGATATGGAAGTGCAGCAACTTCAACAGGTTGATTCGATCAGCCTGCTCGAGACGTCGAATCACTTCGAGCATTTCAGTCGTCGTCAACCCAAACTTCGCAGCCTCACCGCCCGACTTTTCCCACCTTCCGGAGCCTTTTGAGTAAAGCTTTACTCGCATACCGAGAATCGGCATCAGTCCTTCATGTCGTTCCGCGACATTGAGCACATGGTCCAACTCGTTTAGTTTTTCAATGACAATGACGACGCGTTTCCCGACGCGTGCTCCGGCAAAGGCGAGTTCAATAAACTCTTCGTCCTTGAATCCATTTAGGACCAGCAGACTGTCAGTTGTCTGTTCCAGGGCCAGTGCGGCATAGAGCTCGGCTTTGGAACCCGCTTCGAGTCCAAAATCGTAACGTGAACCCTCGCGCAGGTATTCCTCAACAACCGAACGCTGCTGATTGACCTTCATCGGATAGACGCACATGTGTGCGCCCTGATATTCAAATTCTCGGATTGATCGGCTGAATGCGCGCTGGAGTTTTCTGACTTGGGCCGCGACCAACTGGGGAAATCTGAGGAGCACCGGCGTCCCAATACCCCGTTTCGCAAGGTCGTCTACGATCTCTTTCAGATCGGCTGATCGGGGATCACCTTCGGCGGGACGAACGACAAGATTTCCCTTGCGATTTACGTCAAAGTAACCTGCTCCCCAATTCTCGATGCCATAGGTTTCGAGCGTTTGCTCAATTGCCGTCGTCAATTAGCAATCTCCTACCTTGCCTTGCATATAAAAATGTTGGCCCTTTTCCCAGCTAAAGCGCGGTTGTACGTCATCCGAGTTCGAGTAGTGGAGATTCTGGATGGAACGCTTTAGCATCGCAGGTTAACAGAAAAATGGGCGGGCGGTCTATAACTTTTTTGTTTCACAAGCGCGGTTTGAAACACGTAAGTGTTGAGTACTTAACGGTTTAGTCGTGAGCCATGGTTCGCGTCTGTACGCAATTTCGGATTTCGAGTAACAACGACTGAGCAAACTGCTTGACATGCTTCTCGTCAACCTTATAATGCAAACTTTTTTGCGCGTCGCTGTATGACGTTCGCTTCTTTCCGCAACGAGATTTTTCCAATTCACTTCGCACCAATAAACACCTCGGGGCGAAGAGCACCCCTAACACTCCCTAAATCCTGCAGGAGATATCATGAACCCAAAGACTGTCCTGAAGTATGCCTCCGACCAGGGGGCGAAATTCCTTTCCGTCCGGTTTACCGACCTACCGGGATCCTGGCAACACCTAACCTTCCCCATCGACCAGCTGAATGAAGAGAGCTTCGAAGGTGGTTTTGGCTTCGATGCGTCGTCTATTCGTGGTTGGGCGGCGATTCACGAATCTGACATGCTGTTAGTTCCAGATCCTACGAGGTTTTGGATGGACCCGTTTGCTGAACAGCCTACGTTGTGCCTGGTGGGCAACGCTGTCGATCCGATAACCAAGGAAGGATATGCCTTTGATCCACGCTCAGTTGCCGTGCGCGCCGAGAATTATCTGAAGTTTACGGCACTCGCCGACACCGCTTATTTCGGGCCCGAAGCCGAGTTCTTCGTTTTTGACTCAGTTAAGTTTCACAACGAACAGCATTCAGCCGGATACACAATCGATTCGGACGAGGCACACTGGAACAGTGGTCGCGACGCGAACGAGTTCCAGGGCACTAATCTCGGCTACCGCATTCGGCCTAAGGAAGGCTACGTTCCGGTTCCACCGACCGACACGCTAAGTGATCTTCGCTCAGAGATATCGCTGACGTTAGCGAAGTGCGGTATCAGCGTGGAGTGTCATCACCACGAGGTAGCCACGGCCGGTCAGTGTGAGATCGACTTCCGTTTTTCGACGCTGCTGGGAACGGCGGATAACATTCAGATCTTTAAATACGTAGTTCGCAATACTGCATTTGAATACGGTAAGGCCGCGACATTTATGCCGAAACCTTTGTTCGGTGATAACGGCTCGGGAATGCACTGTCACCAATCTCTTTGGAAAGGTGAAAAGCCACTCTTCGCCGGTGATGGTTATGCCGGGTTGTCTGAAATGGCTCGCTTCTACATCGGCGGGCTGTTGAGGCACGCGGCCGCAGTTGTTGCTTTCGCCGCACCGACAACGAATAGCTACAAACGCCTGGTTCCCGGCTTCGAAGCTCCTGTGAACCTGGCTTATTCGGCCCGTAACCGTTCGGCGGCGATCCGCATTCCGATGTTTTCGGCCAATCCCAAACTGAAACGGCTCGAGTTTCGGCCACCGGATCCGTCATGCAACGCGTACCTCGCGTTTTCAGCGATGCTGATGGCTGGACTTGACGGAATTCAGAATCGGATCGATCCGGGTGAACCGTTGGAAAAGGATATTTACGATCTCTCGCCTGAAGAGCTGCAAGATGTTCCAACACTTCCGGGTTCCCTTGATGATTCGTTGAAGGCCCTGGAAGAAGATCACGCTTTCCTGCTAAAAGGCGATGTGTTCAGCCAGCGGATAATCGAACGATGGATTAGTTACAAGCGCGAACGGGAGATCACGCCGTTGCGAATGCGACCACATCCATTGGAATTCGGCTTGTACTTCGACATTTAGTTGTGGAGTGCGGCGGCCATGGAGTGCGGCGGCGGCAAACCATCGAGCGCGGTGGCGTGAGCGCG
>DATBMP010000431.1:0-2053 GCA_036554845.1 Pyrinomonadaceae bacterium | reverse complement strand
TGCTCGCCTCTTCCGAATAGCCAATCCTCTATTAACCACCATCGCGCTTTTTTATCGAAAGTCACGGACCGCTGATGAGTCACTCGTTCGTGCAGCCGTTCGTAACCAGGATGTTCACCCACGACAAGATCTTTTTCGACGTCAGTTTGCCACTCTACAATCTTTGCTCGAGCTTCTTTACCCAGAATGAAAGGTTGCTCCACTTCGGTCGTGTTTTGCTCCATACCATCTAATTGAACCGTCGAGTGGAAAGCCGTCGAACGGAAGCGATGTCGCTCCTCAAGGTTAGCCGTGTAGACGTATGTACCTGGGTCGAGGATAAACGATCTTCCGCATGCGGCTACTTCAACACTCAACGCATCGTTGTGACGGTGTGAACTGCGGCCAGAACTCTTTGCGTTGCTTAAGTTGAACAGAAGATACGCGTCGCCTGATCTCAAGACATAAGTTCCCGCTTCTGGAAATGCCCGCGACTGTGCTTCCTGGGAACTCGGCATCAACCTCTCGTACTGGCGAATCCCCTGCTCTCCCAACAGCCACAACATTTCTTCCGAAACTGTCTGACCGCGTGGCTTGAAGTCTGCGGCTCCAAACAGTGCGGCACCGATCGGAAGAAGATATGAATGATCATCCGCAGCTCTCTCTGCAATTTGCAGCAGCCTTCCTCCATCTGTGTCTCCGATGAGAGGCGCAGAACCATCTGGCCGCAAGTAACTCGCCAGATAATCAAGCATCAACCAAAGTCGTTCGTGATAGATCTCAGGAAGTTCAATTCCATTTTCGCGACACAGCGTGAACGAATAGAGAAAGAGTTCGAGAACGTAGCGATGGTAACCAGTCGATCCCTCGTGGTCCGCCCCGTCTGGTAAAACCTGCTTAGAAATTTCACTTGACAATTCTTTCAGCGCAAAACTCTTCCATCGATCGGAGTTCGCCAGCTCAGGAAGTGTCAACCCGATCCACAAAAGACCTACTAAATCAGATAAGTAGTGATTGCTGTTGCCAAGATACGAGAACTCAAGATTGCGTTCGATGTGCTCTCCATGCTGATCGAGAACTTTGAGAAACAGAAGCAAGCGTTCTACTGTCAGGCTTTCCGACTTGCGACACGACGTGAATGCAGCAAGCAGATTCGTGGCGCGCAGGGCGACTTCCATTGCAGAACTCCAGTTCGGGCCCAAACCAAGCGGGTTCTGCGCGTGCCAACTTTCAAGTTGCGCAAAGATTTCCTCGCTGAACCTTCTCTCTCCACTGATTGCAAACGCCCGACCGAGGTGGACCAGATGTCCGAGACGATTCAACTCCCACAGGACGCGCACATCTGAACCGTCTCTGCGAATTAGTTGAATATCAGCGTGATACTCCAGTGGCCACAGTTTTTCCGAGAGTGGATCGCGTCGCCACTCGATCGCTTCCCGAAAATCAAATTCACCAAAACCCAAAAGAGACCAGCGGTGACGATCGACGCATGTCCGGGCACCAGATAGGAGTTGTGCGGTTTCATCAGGAAAAAGTTGTTGCTGAAGAAGTGCCGTCTCTTTCGTTGATTCGAATCCGCGAAAGAAAAAAGGAGTGGTTCGCTGACGGAAGTGATTCAAAAGCTCGATTGGCGACTGTGCCTGCAGATGCGGTTGAAGTCGGGCAGCGGTTTCAGCTCGTGTGTTAAGCGAAGCTCGCTCAGCCTTGTGCCTCGCCCTGATCTTTGCGCGGCGAAGCGTTTCGAGCATCGCAGCTCGCGGAGTTAACTTGCCTGTTAGCAAACCTTTGAATCCCGCGAAGACCATGATTTGGAGTGCGGTGGCATGCCGTACGCGACACTAATCATTGTCGATTGTCGAATCCGCGATTGTCGATTTAGGCGTTTTGTAAGTTCAAACCTCAATCGGCAATCGGAATCCAAAATCGTCAATCGTCAATCGTCAATCGACAATCGTATAACTCGATCGTCCCTCGTAAGACGATTCAGCGCCAGCATCGATCCCATGATGAAGTAGAAGATCATTATCACTTCTGAATCACCCCAGTTGTAATGGACCAGCCCGCTCAGAAAGAA
>DATBMP010000427.1:0-8388 GCA_036554845.1 Pyrinomonadaceae bacterium | reverse complement strand
AGGAGTTAATTAAGCGTGCGGCGGTGGAGCGTCCTGGATGGCAATGGGTGTTCATCGGCAATCGTTCACGCGGTTTGGAGATCGAGAATCTTCCCAACACGCATTTTCTTGACGCAGTGCCTTACGATCAGTTGCCGCATTATGCCGCCGGGTTCGACGTTTGTGTGTTGCCATGGGAAACTGAATTGCCTTTCACCAGTTATGGTTCGGCGATCAAAGTTCGGGAATATCTCGCGACGGGGAAGCCGGTGGTGATTTCACCCCTGCCCGAATACGAGCCGATGAAAGATGTGTTGCGTATCGCGCGAAGCAGAGACGATTTTCTAAGTCTGGTGAATGAGGCCCTGAGCGAGAATGATATTGAAGCAGCGAGAAAGCGACAGCAGGCGGTTGTTGGTGGAACCTGGGACGCGCGAGCTGAGTGGGTGAGCGGGCTGATCGTGGAGAAGCTGGAAGAGAAGATGATTGCCAACTGCTAATTGCCGATTGCCGATTGCCGATTGAAGCCATTGTCGATTGAAGCCATGCCCGATTGCCAATTGCTAATTGCCGATTTGCTCCAGTGTCGCTTTATGAATTTCGTTGTTGTTAACTGAGACCACATCACTAGAATCAATCGGTAATTGGCAATCGGCAATTGGCAATAACTTATGAAGCGACTTCTACAAAACTTGAAGACCGGTGAAGGGACTGTTGCCGACGTGCCTGTTCCCGCACTTCAGCGTGGAAGGGTTCTTGTTCGAACGGTTGTCTCGCTTGTCAGTGCAGGCACCGAGCGCGCCTTCGTTGAGTTGGGTCAAAAGAACGTGCTCGCAAAAGCCAAAGAGCGTCCGGACCTGGTTAAAAAGACGCTGGAAAAGATCAAGACGAACGGTCTGCTGAATACGCTCGAGAACGTACGCGACAAACTCAATCAATCCCATGCGCTTGGTTACAGTGCTGCCGGAACCGTGATTGAGGTGGCCCACGACGTCACAGAATTTCGTGCCGGCGATCGCGTAGCCTGTGCCGGGACGGGCTTTGCTTCGCATGCCGAGGTTTTATCGGTGCCAAAGAATCTATGCGTCCGCATTCCTACCGCGGTCGATTACGAAAGTGCTGCGTTCTCTACCGTCGGCGCTATCGCCCTTCAGGGAGTCAGACTTGCTGAACCAACGTTAGGCGAATCGGTTGTTGTGATTGGTCTCGGGCTTGTGGGCCAACTTACTGTGCAATTGTTGAGGGCCAACGGATGTCGGGTCTTTGGAGTTGATCTGGATCAAGGAAAAGTCCGGTTGGCCCAACAGCTCGGCGCAGATGGTGGTGCGCTAACAAGAGACGCTGCCGGTGAAGTGCAGGCCTGGTCGCGAGGCCGTGGTGCAGATGCAGTAATCGTCACTGCGGCAACTTCGTCCGATGAACCGATTCAGCTGGCAGGTGAGATTTCGCGACTGAAAGGTCGCGTTGTTGCCGTTGGAATGATTGGGATGAACGTGCCCCGCAATGTGTACTACGAGCGCGAACTTAGTATCAAAGTTTCAATGTCTTATGGACCAGGCCGCTATGATCCGCGGTACGAAGAACGAGGACATGATTATCCATTCGCCTACGTTCGTTGGACCGAAGGACGCAATATCGAGGCTTTTCTTGATTTAGTTGCCAACAACAGGGTTAACGTAAAGCCCCTGATAACACATCGTTTTTCAATCGAAAATGGAGAGAAGGCTTATCAACTGATCTCGGGTGAAAAGAATGAGCCCTACCTCGGAATTCTTTTTGAGTACGACCACGCGAGGGAACTCGAACGCAATGTAATCAATACCAAGCGTCAACTTTCGATTCAAAACGATCGTGTGCGTGTTGGAGTAATCGGTGCTGGCGCGTACGCACAAAAGTCTCTGTTGCCAAATCTGAAGGCGGGTGGCGTTGACTTCATATCGATCGCGACTGCTTCGGGTGTAACGGCGCGCGATGTTGGTGAGAAGTACGGCTTTGCTCGATTCGTTTCAGACGCGAATGACGTAATCAATGACGACACTGTGAATCTGGTGGTCATTGCTACGCCACATGATTCACATGCCCAGTTGGCGAAACTGTCGCTCGAACGCGGCAAGAACGTTTTTGTTGAGAAGCCACTGGCGCTTAACGATGCCGAACTCAATGAAGTCCTGGGGACAGCGCAAGGATCAACAGGCGCGTTGATGGTTGGGTTCAATCGTCGTTTCTCACCATTGGCGACTTCTGCCAAAGAGTTTTTTGCGCAACGCCGTGCGCCGCTCTCGATCCTCTACCGAATCAATGCGGCTCGTATTCCACGCGATCATTGGACCCAGGATCCGGAAACAGGTGGTGGCAGGATCGTCGGTGAGGTTTGTCACTTCGTCGATCTGATGCAGTTTTGGACCGGCGCGCCTCCGCTAACAGTATTTGCTGAATCTGTGCAAGGCGAGAATGCACAGATGGTTGACGACGATTCGGTTTTCATCACGATGAAGTTTGCTGACGGTTCGAACGGTTCAATTGCCTACCTGGCTGAAGGTGACAGAAGTCTTGCGAAGGAATATGTCGAGATCTACTGCGAAGGCAAAACATTTGTGTTGGATGATTTTCGCGGTGCTACTTTTCACGAAAACGGAAAAGAAAAGCAGACTACATTGCGAAGTCAGGACAAAGGGCAGTCCCGATGCGTGCAAACTGTTCTTGAGGTCGTGCGCCAGGGTGGAATGTTGCCAATTGATCTTAAGGAACTGGAAGTGACTTCAAGGACCACGTTTCGCATTCTCGACTCGCTGCGTACGGGCGAGAAAGTGACGGTGAGATAACGAGAGCTGGTTATTTTTGATCTTATGTGTGGTATTGCTGGATTAGTCTCTCGTGATTCTGAACACCGTATGCGACGGATGCTCGTTGCACTCGAGCATCGAGGCCGTGATGACGAGGGTATTTGGACGTCGGAACCGATCGATGATCAAGGGCGCAAGGTCTGCCTGGGCCATCGGCGTTTGGCGATCATCGATACGAGCAGCGCCGGTCATGAACCCCTAATCTCAAGAGATCACCGTTACGCACTCGTCTTCAACGGCGAGATCTACAACTACCGCGAACTTCGAGACGAGCTAACTTCACTCGGTCATCAATTTCATACAAAGACTGACACTGAAGTCCTGCTCGCGGCTTTTGCCGAGTGGGGCCGTGAGTGCTTGCCGCGTCTCAATGGGATGTTTGCCTTTGCAATTTGGGACCAGCAAACGCGAACCCTCACACTCGCGCGCGATCATGTAGGTATCAAACCGCTCTACTACGCATTCATTCCCGGACCAAACGGTCCAACTTTTATCTTTGCCTCTGAAGTAAAAGCGATTCTCACGACCGGGCTGATCGAACTTGCGATTGACCCCGAGGCACTGCACCAGTTCCTCACGTTCCTTTGGGCACCCGATCCAAAAACTCTTTTCAAAGGCGTTCGAACGGTGCCTCCGGCGCACGTTCTGACGCTGCACGAAGATCAACTTGAGCTTGAGGAGTGGTGGGATGTCACGTTTGACCAGATCGAAGTTGGAAAGAGCGAGGCCTGGTGGCAAGAGAGAGTAATCGAAACCTTCGACCGCACGGTAAAGATGGAGATGGTCGCCGATGTGCCGCTGGGATCGTTTCTGTCGGGTGGAATCGATTCGTCAGCCATCGTTGCCATGATGAAGCATCACAGTAATGGACGTCGGGTTGCCACCTACACCGCGGGAATGGAACCGGAAGATCTTCGTTACGACATCATTCCGGATGATGTGCAGTGGGCGCGACGAGTCAATCAGCAACTCGATACCGATTATCACGAGATCATGTTGCAGCCAGCGGTCGCGGACCTTCTGCCGAAATTGGTCTATCACATGGACGAGCCGCCGATCGACATGGCGATTCCGAGTTACCTGATCGCACGCGCTGCTCGTCAGACTTTGACGGTGATGTTGTCGGGAATGGGAGGCGACGAAGTATTCGCAGGTTACCCGCGACAGTTAGCGATGAAGATCGCCGCTGCATTCGATCCGGTGCCACAGATGTTGCGGCGACCCTTGATGAATACGTTTGCGCAAACATTGCCAGGCGGTCGTCCTGGCAGACTCACTGCGCCGTTGCGAAACGCAAAGAAGTTCGCCAGGAGTGCTGCACTCGATTTTGAGGAGCGTTATCTCGGATACGGAACGTACTTCACTGATGAAGCGAAGCAACGTTTGTACACAGAGGATTTGGCAGAACTGACAGGTGACTTCGATGCGTACGCGGATCACAAACGATACTTTGCCCGTGTGAAAGACGCCGCGCCATTGAATCGAATGCTTTATGTGGACATGAAGACGTTTTTGCCTTGTCTAAATTTGATCACTACTGACAAGACTTCGATGGCTGCGAATTTAGAGGTGCGGGTCCCGTTTCTCAATCGCGAGATGATCGAGTTGGCGGCGCGCATGCCTCCTGAGTTGAAGTTGCATGGTTTTAAGCGGAAGTACATCTTAAAGAAGGCGCTGGAAAAGTTTCTGCCGTACGATGTCGTATGGCGAAGGAAAGCGGGCTTTGGTGCACCGATTCGTTCGTGGCTTCGTGGTCCACTTAAACCATTGGTCAACGATCTGCTCTCAGAAGAGACGGTACGACGGAGAGGACTTTTCCGACCATCCGAGGTTCAACGGATCATCACGGCTAATTTGTCGGGTCGTGAGGACTACAACCTGCAGGTGTTCCAGCTTCTGAACCTGGAATTGTGGCACCGCGAGTTCCTGGATCGAGTTTGAGCCATCGGAGCGCGGGCGTCGCTGCCCGCCCGACCGATACCGTGGGCATGCGACATTTAAGCGGAACCGGCACCGACGCACGGCTTTGCACAAAAAGTCTTTTGGGTACGGCTCTGCCGCACCCTTGCGATAAGCCTTCGGCTTACCGTTGGTCCAACTTAAACATCAGGCTATGCCTAACTGTTCCATCTTTGAGGCATAGCCTCGATCAAAATATATGAAGGTTCGGTAAGCCGCAGGCTTACCGCAAGGGTGCGGCAGAGCCGAAGTCCAAAAACGACTTTTGTGCAAGGCGTCGCCGCACGGACACGAAGGGGGCGAGGATGCCCGCGCTCCTGTAAATAACGTATTCGTTGACAAGCCGCCTTTGAGCACCTTAATCTGCTATTAGCCTGTAACCCACCAGGCAATCTTGAAACTCCCGCCTCATTCTCCTCAGGAAACCCGCCTAGATGAGTACCCAGGAAGATACGGTCATTTCCACAACTACCGACAGTCCGCCGCAAAATAAGACGGTTGGCGGGGGTTTTACCGTGCTGCTTGCGGAGGATGATCGGGCCCTGCGCCGCTATTTACAAATAGTGCTGGAACGTGCCGGTTATCGTGTTATTCCCGCCAATGATGGGCTCGAGGCAATGAAGATCGCGCTGACGGTTGCGGTCGATCTGGTGATCACCGATGGCGTGATGCCAAACCTTGATGGTTACGAGTTATGTCGATTTCTGAGAAGCGCTCCGAAACTAACTGCCATCCCAATCATTTTGTTGAGCGCGTTGGAAAGGAAGAAGGAGGAACTCGAAGGCACCGAAGCCGTCGAGGCCTTCCTTGCAAAGCCTGTGTCAGCTGAAGATTTGACTGAATGTGTTGAGAAGTTGTTAGGGTGTGCGGTGCAGGTTTAGGGTGGTTGTTGCCTTATCGTGATTTGGTGGATCGTGCACTTGTCTCGGCGCAGGACGATCCACGAAATCACGAACGAACACTAAGCAAGAAACGCGTCAATTACCGATCAACTTGTCCAACGGTGTGTACTCCAAACCTTGCGAGACACAGACCGCTTCGAAAGTGCAGCTCCCGTTGTACGTGTTGACGCCGTTCTTCAATCCTTCGTCCGACTTGACTGCTGCTAAGAATCCCTTATTTGCCAGTTTCAGGGCGTAAGGAAGAGTGGCATTAGTGAGCGCAAACGTCGAAGTGCGTGGTACGGCGCCAGGCATGTTCGCGACGCAATAATGCAACACTCCTTCGACATAGTAAGTCGGGTTCGAATGGGTAGTCGGGTGTGTTGTCTCGATGCATCCACCCTGGTCAACTGCCACGTCAACAATCACTGCTCCGTTAGGAACATCCTTCAGCATACTGCGCGTGACCAACCGGGGTGCAGATGCGCCCGGAACAAGGACTGCGCCAACAATCAGATCGGCCTCAGAGATCGCGTCATGAATCATGTACGCGCTCGAGGCGAGCGTTGAGATTTTTGAGAGGAAGATGTCGTCAAGTTCACGCAAGCGATCAAGGTTGTTATCGATGATCGTTACGTGAGCACCCATTCCCACGGCAATCTTTGCCGCATTGGTTCCCACAACGCCGCCGCCAATGATTACCACTCTTGCAGCAGGCACACCGGGCACGCCGCCTAAAAGAATGCCGCGGCCGCCACTCATCTTCTCGAGGTAGTGTGCGCCAACCTGGATCGCCATGCGTCCCGCAACTTCCGACATCGGAGTCAACAACGGAAGACCACCGCGTCGATCGGTGATTGTCTCGTAGGCGATGCCGATCACATTTCGCTTCAGTAGTTCCTGGGTGAGCTTTGGATCCGGCGCAAGGTGCAAATATGTGAAGAGCAGTTGACCCTCACGCATCCGATGGTACTCGGGTTCAATCGGCTCTTTTACTTTCACGATCATCTCGGCTTGTGCCCAAATGTCATCGGCGGCTTCAAGAATTGTTGCTCCCGCGCGCTCGTACAACGTGTCTTCGAAACCGGAACCTTCGCCGGCACTCCTCTCAACGATCACTTTGTGTTGAGCGTCGGATAAAGCGCGGACGCCGGCAGGGGTGAGACCGACTCGATATTCGTTGTCTTTAATTTCTTTCGGCAGACCGACAATCACTTTAGGAATCCTCCGGATGTGTTAAGGGATTTTTGAGCTGGAGATATGGATCGATTGGACTTTGGTCTTGGCTTAGGCTTTTGGGGTGTGGGCTTTTGGTCCTGGGTCTTGGGTCTTGGGAATCTGTCAGGTGCGAAAAAGATCAAAGTCCAAAGTACCAAAGACCAGTAGACCAAAGCCCAATGGAAAGACCTAACAGCAAGCGAAAGTCCAACCACTATTTACACTTTCACTTCGTCAATCTGCGCGCGCTGCAGCTTACCGCTGTAATCTACGTAGACCGATTTCCACTCTGAAAAAATATCGAGCACCTGGGTGCCGGCTTCGCGGTGCCCATTTCCCGTTGCTTTGGTGCCGCCAAAAGGAAGGTGGACTTCCGCGCCAATCGTTGACGCGTTCACATAGAAGATGCCCGTGTACATTTCGTTCATCGCCCGAAACGCGCGGTTTACATCTCGCGTGTAGATCGACGCCGACAAACCATAGCGAACTCCATTTCCAATCTCGACAGCTTCTTCCAGAGAGTTCGCCGGTATCACGGCCGTGACCGGACCAAAGATCTCCTCCTGCGCTATCCGCATGTCAGCAGCAACGTCTGTGAACACCGTCGGCTGAATAAAGTAACCATTCACATATTCGCCCTTGGTCAAACGCTTGCCACCGCACGCCAGCGTTGCGCCGTCCTCATTCTTGCCGACATCGATGTAGTGCATGATCTTGTCAACAGCGTCGGAGTTGATTACCGGGCCCACCTGGGTTTTTGGATCAGCGCCGTTGCCGATGCGCAGCTTCTCAGTCTGCTCGATCAACTTCCGTGAAAACTGTTTGTAGACCTTCTTATGGACCACGATCCTCGACGATGCCGTGCAGCGTTGGCCTGTCGTACCGAACGCACCCCAGATGGCGCCTTCGACTGCCAAATCAATGTCCGCATCCTCCATCACCATGATTACATTCTTGCCACCCATCTCGAGCGAACAGATCGCATTCCGTTCTGCGCATGAGGAAGCGACGATTCTTCCGGTTTCGGTAGATCCGGTGAAGGAGATAAGGCGCAGCGCGGGATGGTTGGTCATCGCGGCGCCAACAGTTTCGCCGTAACCAGTTACGAGATTGACGACGCCTGGAGGTATGCCTGCCTCTTCACAAGCCTTAACGAGATTGTAAGTAGACAGCGGTGTGTCTTCGGCTGGTTTCAAGACGACAGTGTTGCCACAAACGAGTGCAGGAATCAGTTTCCACGACGGAATCGCCATCGGGAAATTCCATGGCGTGATCAACCCGCACAGGCCTACGGGTTGACGGACACACATCGCAAACTTGTCCGGCATCTCGGCGGGTGTGGTGAACCCGTGGAGACGACGCCCCTCGCCGGCGGTGTAGTAAGTGCAATCGATGGCTTCCTGAACATCTCCGCCAGCTTCCTTCAAGACTTTTCCCATCTCGCGTGTCATGTCGCGAGTGAAACGGTCTTTGTCGCGGATCAGGATCTCGCCCAGGCGAAACAGAAG
>DATBMP010000411.1:0-2862 GCA_036554845.1 Pyrinomonadaceae bacterium | reverse complement strand
CCCATCGATTTCGAAATCAGCCCCTCGTTCTTTCGACAAAGTGACATCCGCGTAGTTACTGCCTTCACGATACAAACCCAAAATCGTGAACTCGTCTTCACAGACGTCGGCGGATTGCAAACGGCCCGCCTAAACATCGTGGGTCAGGTCTCAGCCGTAACAGGGAGAAGCGTTGGAGTTTTTGAGGACTCTGTTACGACAACGGCAACGTCATCAGAATTGAACGAAGCGAAGGAACGAAAGTCTGCTTATTCGAAGGCAATCGTCTTATCACCAGGTCGCTATCGAGTCGCCGTCAGGGTGCGTGACATTGAATCTGGGGCAGAGGGAATTAAACACCTGGCCTTTCAGGTGCCAAGCTTTGCAGAGAACAAGCTCGCGATTTCGAGTCTGATACTGACTTCGAAGCTCGAGAGTCTGAAAGACGAACCAACCGTCGGTCCCTTCGTTATCGGCCAGCACAAAGTGATTCCCAATCTCACGCACGTTTACCAGCAAGGTCAAACCGTTGGCTTGTATTTGCAGATCTACAATTCCGAGATTGATCAGACAACTCTCCGGCCTTCCATTGATGTCGAGTACGTCTTGACTAGAGACGGCAAAGAAGTTCAGCGACAGAAAGAGGATTGGAATGACGTGCAGGGTACAGGTGATCGGTTGACCTTAGCGCGTTTCATCGACACTCGAACTGCCAAGCCTGGTGAGTACGAGGTTGTGATCAATATCCGCGATCGCGTGTCGGGGCAACGAATCTCGCCATCAGCGAGGTTCACGATCGCGCAGTAACGCTTTTAAGAGGTTGAGAAGGACTCGGGTGGACAATAGTGTTCACCCTTTTCTTTTTGAACCCGGAACGGAGGCATCGACAGGTGCCACGGCCAGGTCCCGTGGGTTCTTCATGGTCCTGTGCAACGCTGAGCGTCCGCGGCTTTGCCGCAACCCTTGCGGTAAGCCTCGGGCTTACCTGGTCGCAGTAGATTGTGCAGGCTATGCCTACAGGTGTGACGATTCTGGAAGAGCCTCTTTTCAAATGTCACCAACCGGTAAGTCATAGGCTTACCGCACGGGATGCAGTAAGCCGCAGCACAAGTTATGATTCATGTGATCATGGGAATTTCGTCAAGTTTAGTTGGTTTCTCCCCGTTAGAACTACGCACACTGATCGAAGAACTCGGTCAGCCGTCGTATCGTGCACGACAGATCTTTGCTGCTCTTCACCACCGTCGCCTTCGTTCTTTCGACGAAATGACCGACCTGCCGAAAGAACTACGCGCGCAGCTAAGTGAGCTCTTCACTGCCTCATCGCTGACTATCGAATCGCGTTACATCTCGCAAGACGGAACCCGACGATATCTCATGAAGACCAGCGACAATCTGCCCGTCGAGACTGTCTTCATCCCCGAAGAGCGACGCGACACGATCTGTTTTTCGTCGCAGTCAGGATGTCCCCTCCAGTGCAGCTTTTGTCTAACGGCCAAGTTGGGACTGTTGCGTTCTCTAACTGCAGCGGAGATTGTCGAACAGATCATCATTGCGCTGAATGACGCCTACGGTGTCGGAGTAAGACCGCCGCGGGGAACAAACCTGGTGGGCATGGGCGCGGGCGAACCATTTCTCAACTTTGAAGCGTTGATCGCGGCATTGCGCATCATGAAAGAGCCTGAGGGGTTACACATCGTGCCTAATCGCGTGACCGTATCGACAGCGGGAATCGTGCCTCGCATTCGTGAACTGGCCGGAACTGCCGACCGCCCGCATTTGGCAATCTCGCTCGCGGCTCCAAACGATGAACTTCGCAATCAACTAATGCCCATCAATAAGAAGTGGCCGCTTGATGAACTACTGACAGCGTGTAAAGAGTTTGAAGCGTCACTCAAACCTGGTGAGAGGTTTACTTTTGAATACGTGATGCTTGATGGAGTGAATGATTCGGACGAGCACTCTCGTCAACTCGCAAATCTTTTGAATCGCGCGCATCTGCGCGCCAAAGTGAATCTCATTCCGCATAATCCGGCAGATCCCCTTCCGTATCATCCATCGCCGCCCGAACGTGTAGAGAGTTTTAAGACGATTTTGGAATCGAAAGGTGTGAACGCATTTGTGCGCCGCCCACGTGGAGTGGACATCTTTGCTGCGTGTGGCCAACTGGCAGCGTGTAACAAATCGGGGATGCAGGTCTTGGAAGCCAGGATTTAATTGGCCTTGCAGCAACTTCAGATGAAGAAGCTGCATCTTTTGAAAACGCCCAAGTTTACGAGTTCTGTGGAAATCTTCGAGGCATAGTGTAAATGACTATTAAAAAATTTCGCCAGCCAACATCCATCTATTTAATCTTTGCCGCAATTGTATTTGTGCTTCTGATCGCTGGACCAACGACAGCACAAACTCCTCCGGACATCCGCATCCATAACTACCTGAATGCCAATAACGTGCAACGTGGAGGTCGCGTGCAAGGTGTGGTTGTGATGGAGATTCCGGCTGGATTTCACATCCATTCAAGCAAGCCTTTGGAGAAGTTTTTGATCGCGACGAAATTGAGTGTCGAGGCGCCCCAGGGGGTTCGTGTTGGACCGGTGAGCTATCCGCGTGCGGTGCTACGCAATCTGAAATTTTCCAAGAACAAGGTTTCAGTTTACGAAGGCAAAGCGACAATGCGGTTCAGCGTGAGTGTACCGGCGGGTTATGGTTCGGATGTCGTGGATGTGAAGGCGCGCTTGCGTTTTCAGAGTTGTAATGACGAGCTTTGCTTTCAACCTCAGAATCGCGAGATGACGTTCAGGTTAAACGTTACGAAATAACCCCTTGGAGTGCGGTGGCAAGCGCAGCGCGACACTGCTTTGGATCATTCGTGGTGGTTCCGTG
>DATBMP010000371.1:0-4106 GCA_036554845.1 Pyrinomonadaceae bacterium | reverse complement strand
GCACACACACAACCATCTTTGGCAATTGCAGCAGAAGCGGCGCGTTACTTGAAATCAAGAATTGGATTTGATTGCGAAGACCTGCTTGCCGAAAGTGACAGCGACCCGGCAGACGTGGTGCGCTTCATCGAGCGGAAATATCTCGGACATTGCGACTACATTTCAGCTGCTTCGGAATGCATGGCGAGGCAGCTCGCTACCGCTTATGACGTCACCACGCCACTCGTTCTCTACAACGTTACGTCTACCGGTTTGGCAGACAAACTTCCTTCGCCAAATCAACGTCCGCATTCAGCCGCGCTTAGGTTGCACTGGTTTGGTCAGACTATCGGGAATGGTAGAGGACTCGAGGACGTTTTTGAGGCACTGAAGCTCCTGGCAACCGAGAAGGTGGAATTACATTTAAGGGGACGCGTAGCCTTCGACTTTCAATCAGAAATCGATCGGCTCAAAGCGCGTCAAGACATTGGCGAAAAGGTTTTTATTCACCCAATCGTCTCACCATCAGAATTGATCCGGACGATGGACCAGTTTGACATCGGACTCTCACTCGAACGTCCGGATCACGGCAACTATTCTCTCGCCGCCACCAATAAACTCTTCAGTTATATCCTCGGTGGTTTGGGAGTAGCAGCCACAGATACTCCAGGTCATCGCGAAGTATTTGAGCAAGCACCCACAATCGGATTCTTGTATCAAGCTGGGCAGCCTGAAACTCTGGCTGCAAAACTGAGGGAGCTGATTTTAGACAAGCAAGCTCTAAGTCTGCTTCAGAAAAATGCCTGGGACGTTGCGAGAAAAAAATTCTGTTGGGATGTCGAGAAACAGAAGCTGCTTGACGTGGTTGGTCGAACGCGTAATGACTCGGTCCATCTGATCCAACAGGAACCTGTTTTGGGTGCAGCAACGGTGAATTAATGAAACGCGTTGTGATTATCGGTGCTGATTTTTCTCCCAGCAGTTTGCCTCCCGCAACGCGGATAAGGTTCTTTGCCACTCATTTGCCCGAGTTTGGCTGGCAGCCGATCATCCTTACAACCGATCCGAAGTTTTACGATTGGAATGTTGATCCCGAGAACGAGCACCTACTTCCAGCTTCGCTAGAGATTGATCGGACCGATGCTTTTTCTGCTAACTGGACAAGGAAGATCGGTGTTGGTGATGTGGGAATGCGAAGTCTTTGGCAGCATTGGACCAGACTCAAGCGAATCTGTGAATCACAACCAATCGATCTGATCTTCATCCCGGTCCCTCCGTACATGTCGATGGTCCTTGGCCGGCTCGCCCACATGCGGTTCGGCATTCCTTACGTCATCGACTACATCGATCCCTGGGTGACCGATTACTACTGGAAACTTCCGAAAGAACAACGTCCGCCCAAGTGGGTACTTGCCGACGCTCTTTCCAGGATGGCCGAGCCATTTTCAATCAAGCGTGTGAGTCACATCACCGGTGTATCAAAAGGAACAACCGACAGCGTTGTCGCGAGATACGCACACCTGGGATCTGAGAACGCCACTGAGATTCCCTATGGAGCTTCGGTATCCGACTTTGAGTATGTGCGAAGGCATCCCAGACCAAACCCAATCTTTGATCGTCAAGACGGCCTGGTCCATGTCAGTTATGTGGGTGCTTGCATTCCGGCGATGCATGGATCCGTAAGGGCGCTCTTTCAAGCAATGCGTGTAGGTTTGGAAACTTCGCGCGACATCTTTAGTCGCATAAGGCTGCACTTTGTTGGCACAACCTACGCCCACTCACCAATCGACAAGCGAGCGATTGAAGCTTTGGCCCGTGAAGTGGGAATAGAAGGTTATGTTGACGAGCGACTCAGCCGGGTCTCCTATCTTGATTCGCTGCAGATCATGATCGATTCGCATGCACTATTTCTTGCCGGCAGCGAAGAACCGCACTACACAGCTTCAAAAGTTTTTCCCTATATCTTGTCAAAACGGCCCATCCTCGCGATCTTTCATGAGGAGAGCAGTGTCGTCGATATCCTGAGAGAAACGAGGGCAGGCCAGGTGTTCACGTTCGGAGCTAATCAGAAACCATTGGACCGTGTGAGTGATGTTGCTGCTTGGCTCGGCGCATTGGAATGTTCGCCAGAAGCGCGGCCGTTATCGGTAGTCGGAGACGACATCGAACCGTACAGCACACGGCAGATGGCCCGGCGGCTGGCTGGAGTGTTTGAGAAAGCTATTCGTATTCAACAGTCGGAACAGGATGCACTTGTCGAGTCGATGGAAGCAGACTCGAATCGCTTAGCAAATGAGCATCAAACCTCTCTCAATTCTAATTCCATTTAATACTGTCAGTCTCTATGGAATGGAGCGAGGAGTGATCGAAACCTTCGATCTACTTCGGCCAGAGATCGATCCTCACTTTGTCTTAAGCCAAACCGTGCGTCAAAAAAACCTGCCAGTGTTGCAGGAGATCAAACGAAGAGATCTTTCGCACTCATTTTTTAGTGATGAAGCAGGTTGGCCGCGAATTGGAAAGCCGAGTTCGTTACGTGACGCTTTTCGAATGTCAGTAGCGATGGTGAACGGGAATCTCGACATTCTGAAGGCCGCGCGGGGAAAGCAGGCGGTTTATTTCCCCAGCTTGAACTATTTTTACTTTGGAATCTTGACGGCGTTGGTGTTTCGACTGCAACGAAGAAGGCTGATCTTTCATTTTCACGATCTGGTCCACGAATACTCATATCGATTGAGGGCTGCCGCAGCGGTCATAACGGATTTTGTTCACAACACACACCTCGGGTTCGAGGTCGTCTTGAAAGGTAACAAGTACCTACAAAAGCGGAACAATGTAGTTATCCCTTTCGCAATAACACTGTCTGGTCCTCGGAACGGTAATGGCAAGGACCGCAATGGCTCACTCAAGATTCTTTTTGTCGGACAGATTGCAAAGCACAAGGGAGCAGATTTGTTAATCGAAGCCTTCGCGAGGGTTCGGGAGAACCACAAAGAAACGGTCTTGCAGATGGTGGGTGACTGTTCGGATCCTGAGATTGCCGAACTCATTGAACAGGCGCGGCAAAGAAGCAGCACTCTCGAGTACCTGGGATACCGGGAGGACGTGAGAAGCTTCTTGAGAGGCGCTGATATCTACGTGCACCCAAGTCCGCCTTCAAGAATGGCGGAGTCTTTTGGACGTGGCGTGGTTGAAGCAATGGCCGCGGGGCTGCCGGTAGTGTGCTTTAAAAGTGGCGCTTTAATTGAAATCGTCTCAGACGAAAGCACGGGCCTGATCTGTCAGGAAGAGACGGCAAGCGCTCTAGCGCTAACCCTGGAGCGACTTATCAACGATTCGGATCTACGTCGAGACGTCGCAATGAAAGCCATTGAGGAACATCGTCAGAAATACACTCCAGCTAAGGTTAAGCCAATGTGGCTGGAGTTTCTTTCCGAGCCAATTGGCTAGCCAGTCAACCGAATGAAGATCGCTGTTCTGGCCACCCACCCAATTCAGTATCAGGCTCCCTGGTTTCGGGCTTTGGATTCCCATTCCGAGATCGATGCAGAGGTTTGGTATTGCCACAATGCAACGCCGAGCGAGCAGGGGGCGGCGGGGTTTGGGATCAATTTTGATTGGGACGTCTCGTTACTAGATGGTTACAAGTACCGCTTCTTGAAAAACGTAGCCGAAGAACCGACTGTCGCGAGTTTTCGTGGACTCAACACGCCAGAAGTCGTGGACCTCGTGAAGCATGGAAAGTATGACGCGATCATTGTTCACGGATGGCACTACTGGAGTGCCTGGCAGACGATGCGAGCGTGTTGGAAGTTTGGAACGCCGTTGATGGTCAGGAGCGATTCCCATCTTCGTACCGAACGCGGATTCACCAAACCAGTTGCCAAGTGGCCCTTGTACCGGTGGTTTATTCCCAAGTTGGATGCTTGTCTGGCAGCTGGAGAGTGGTCCAAAGACTATTTTTTGCATTACGGCGCGCGCTCCGAGAGAGTTTTTATTGTTCCACATTGTGTAGACACAAATTACTTTCGCAGTGCGGCCAAACAACTAGAGCCACACCGGCTCGAGCTTCGAGAATCGTGGAATATCGATAACAACGCGGTCGTCTTTCTCTTCGTGGGAAAATT